>NZ_JBAWAZ010000154.1:0-10038 GCF_049589555.1 Trichococcus sp. | reverse complement strand
GTGACCAGCAGATCGCCTCTTTTTGCGAGCTGGATGATTTTGAAGTCGGCTGCATCGGCACCGGAATCGACGTAGACCGTCTTCACTCCGGGCGGTTGGGGCGCATTGGAAAAGTGGGCAAAGCTGGTGACGATTGTGACCGGTATTTCGCGTTTGATGGCTTCTTCGATGATGATGTCTTTTACGGGACAAGCATCCCCGTCGATCAGTATGTTCATGTAGCGCCTCGATTCTGTTTCTTTCTGATTCCATTTTACCAAAAAACAGCGTGGATTTCTCTCTGATGTGTGTGCCCTGGATGGATAATCGAAAGGAATGTTACCGGGAACTCCGGCCAAGAGCGTTCCGCCGGTGTTAAGAGTGGAATATAGCCGCCACCTCCGACCAAAACCGGTTGACCGGAGGAGAGCATACATATGCATACTCAGCTACGGCGAAGATTGGTTTCAACGGAGGACAGAATGAAAAATAATCAAAAGCGCAAAAAAGCCGGCAGCCCGGAAACATTCCGGACCGCCGGCTAGGCGTTTAAACACTTATGAATCAGTTCAAGCCCAGGATGGACTCGACGCTCTTCTGCATGTCGTCGGAAGCGACAACGGTGTTGTGGCGAACTTCCGCATGCAATAATTCTTCGATTGCGGCTGGGAAAGCAACGCCGCTCAATTCTCTCAGGCGGTCCAACATTTCCTCCATGGAATCATCCGAAAACTCAGGATCGATGGCATTCAGGACGGCTTGCGGGAATTTATACGGGCTGGCAGTCGACGCGATGATGATTGGTGTGTGATCATCGGTTTCGGCTACATAAGTGTTGGCAACATGCGCCGCCACAGCTGTGTGCGGGTCGATGACATAGCCTTCAGCATGATAAAGCGCAGCAATCTGAGCACTGACTTCCTCTTCAGTCGCGTAGTCCGCGTAGAAGTCCTTCGCTTTTTCCTGCATCGCTTCCGTCACTTCGTAGCGGCCGATTTCCTTCAATTGGTCCATGAAAGTTTGGACAGCCGCCGTGCTTTCATCGGCCATCAGATACAGCAGGCGTTCCAGATTGCTGGAAACCAGGATATCCATCGATGGGGATGTCGTCAAAATGAAGTCGCGGTTACGGTCGTAAGCACCGGTAGCGAAGAAATCGACCAGGACCTTGTTTTCGTTTGAAGCGATGATCAGTTTTTGGATCGGCAAGCCCATTTGTTTCGCGAAGTAGGCAGCCAGGATGTTACCGAAGTTGCCGGTAGGGACAACGACGTTCATCGGTTCGCCGGCAGCGATAGCGCCTTGTTTCACCATTTGGCCGTAAGCATAAACGTAATAGACCACCTGCGGGATCAGGCGTCCGATATTGATTGAATTGGCTGAGGAGAATTGGAATCCTGCTGCATCCAAACGTGCTGCCAAGTCTGCGTTTCCGAACATGTTTTTGACGTTCGTCTGTGCGTCATCGAAGTTTCCGTCGATGGCCACGACAGAGGTGTTGTCGCCTTTTTGCGTCACCATCTGTTTTTCCTGGATGGCGCTGACGCCGTTCTTAGGATAGAACACGATGATGCGTGTGTTCGGCACATCAGCGAATCCGTCAAGCGCCGCTTTTCCGGTGTCACCGGAAGTCGCCGTCAGGATCACGATTTCTTTCGTGCTGCCGTTCTTTTTGGCGGAAGTCGTCATCAAGTAAGGCAGGATCGAAAGGGCCATGTCCTTGAAGGCGATTGTCGGGCCGTGGAACAATTCCAGATAGTGGTTTCCGCCGGCTTTCACCAACGGAACGATGCTGGAGTCGTCAAATTTGTCATCGTAGGCTGCGTTGACGCAATGTTTCAATTCTTCCTCAGTGAAGTCGTCGAAAAATTTCTTCATCACTTCGTAAGCTAATTCTTGATAAGTCATGTCGGCCAGGCGATCCAATGCGATATCCAAAGCCGGAATGTGATCGGGTACGTACAATCCGCCGTCTGGCGCTATCCCTTGTAATATTGCTTGTGAAGCCGTCAGTGTTTTTTCTGCATTTCGTGTGCTGTGATAGGTCGTCACGGATTCAGTCTCCTCTACATTATTCTCATTTTTAAATTAAAAATTTCTCATAAAGAGTATGCCACATTTTCGTTGAAAACTCAATAACATATCGAAATGCGCGCTGTTCTTATGCACATTTTTATGAAAAAACTCCCCCGTACAAGCAAATGACGGGGGAGCGAGCGGGTGCGGTCAAATATAGGTCACGGACGCTCCACAATCATGGCGATGCCCATTCCGCCACCGATGCAAAGGGAGGCGAGTCCGAGTTTCGTATCGGTGCGTTCCAGCGCATGCAGCAAGGTCACCAAAATCCGTGATCCGGAAGCGCCGATGGGATGCCCCAAGGCGATAGCGCCGCCGCTGATGTTGATTTTTTCCTCGGGCAAACCCAAATCCCTGACAACGGCGATGCTCTGGGAGGCGAACGCTTCGTTCAATTCGAAGAGGTCGATATCCTCCACACGCAGCCCGGTCTTTTCCAATGCTTGCTTGATGGCATAATAAGGCGCATAGCCCATGATGGCAGGGTCGATTCCGGTTTCGGCGTAGCCTTTGATTGTGGCCAGGTATGGGATGCCTTTCGCTTCGGCCTCCGACTTCGGCATCAGCACCAAGGCGGCCGCTCCGTCATTGATCCCGGATGCGTTCCCAGCAGTCACCGTGCCATTCTTTTGGAAGGCCGGCCTTAATTTGCTCAAGCTCTCGATAGTGACATCTTTGCGGATATATTCATCATCGGCCACGACTGTCTGCTGGTTCTTGCGGTCCATGATGATGACAGGTGCGATTTCTTCCTTAAAGTAGCCCGCTTCTTGCGCGGCGGCAGCCTTCTGTTGCGAATGCAGCGCGAACGCATCCTGCTCTTCGCGGCTCACTTGGAATCTTTCCGCCACCGTTTCGGCCGTGATGCCCATATGCTGCTGATCGAACGCATCAGTAAGGCCGTCGTGCACAAGGCTGTCGATGGCGTTGATATCACCGAGTTTGCTTCCCCAGCGTTGGTTCGGCAAGAGATAGGGTGCTTGCGACATGCTTTCGGTGCCTCCGACGACTACCGTTTTGGCATCGCCCAGACGGATGGCTTGGCTCGCGAGAATGATTGCTTTCAATCCGGAGCCGCAGACTTCGTTGATCGTCATGGCTGTTTTTTCATAGGGGATACCGGCAGCGACTGCGATCTGCCGCGCCGTGTTCTGGCCGATGCCTGCCTGCAGGACGTTCCCGAAAATGACGGAATCGACTTCTTCAGGGGATAAGCCGGCACGATTCAACGCAGATTCAGTTGCCGTTTTTCCCAGATCCACTGCAGTACAATTTTTGAGGCTGCCTCCGAATGAACCGATGGGGGTTCTTGCAGCACTGACAATTACGACTTCTTCCATTAAATGTCTCCTTTTTGGGCTCATTGTTGTGCAGATCTGTCCATCCACACAGTGTATCTCTTATTTTACGATAATAAACGCACTTTAGCATATAAGAATTGTTAAAGAATTTCAAACCATATACAATTTTCCGATAAGGGTTTTGTAAGATATCTTTAATTTGGTGGCCTGAGGTTGTTTTTTTGAGCGGTCTGGTCTATTATTTGGGAGGAGAGGCATCAAATATGTTATATATAAACAGTAAGGGGTAGTTGATGGTGAAGATTGGGATAGATAAGATTGGCTTTTATGCGCCGCACTTCTTTGTGGATATGGAAAAATTGGCGGAGGCCAGGGGGGTGGATCCGGCTAAGTATACAATCGGCATCGGGCAAGAAAAAATGGCGGTCGCGCCCATAACTCAGGACGCTGTTACGCTAGCTGCGAATGCCGCTTTACGCATCATCGATGAGGAGGATTTGGCGAAAATCGACCTGGTCATTTTTGGAACGGAATCCGGCATCGACAATTCGAAATCAGGTGCCGTCTACGTACACGATCTGCTTGGAATCCAGGAACATGCCCGTTGCATCGAATTGAAGCAGGCGTGCTACGGAGCGACTGCCGGCATCCAACTGGCGAAAGGACATGTCGCTTTGAATCCGGAAAGCCGGGTATTGGTGCTTGGTTCGGACATTTCCCGCTATGGAATCGGCACGGCCGGTGAAGTGACGCAAGGTGCCGGTGCTGTGGCCATGATCATCAGCGCGGAACCACGCATCCTTGTGCTGGAGAACGAAAGCAGCTATCTGACCGCCGATGTGATGGATTTTTGGAGACCAATCTATTCGGAAACGGCTTTTGTCGACGGTAAATATTCAAATGAACAGTACATTTCATTCTTTTTGAACACTTGGGAAGAATTCAAAGCGAAATACGGCGCCACCTTGTCTGATTTCGAAGCAATCTGTTTTCATCTTCCATACACGAAGATGGGGTTGAAGGCTCTGCGCGAAGTGCTGGATGAAGGTTCCGAAGCCGACCGCGAACGTCTGTTGGCGCATTACCAAACCAGTACAATCTACAACAAAATCGTCGGCAATATCTATACGGGTTCCCTGTATCTGAGCCTGCTGTCCTTGCTGGAACTTTCCGACGACCTGAAGGCTGGCGACAAAATTGGTCTATTCAGTTACGGATCCGGAGCGGTCGGCGAGTTCTTCGCAGGCACACTGCAGGATGGATTCAAAGAAGCTTTGGCCGCTGCTGATCACGGTAAATTGTTCGCTGCACGCGAAGAAGTTACCGTCAAAGAATATGAAGAAATCTTTTCTCACGTTTTGCCAGTCGATGGTTCAAGCATCGAATTGGATGTGGACGCAGATCCAGCAATCATCTGCATCGAAGGAATGGATTATAACAAACGCATCTATCTGAACAAAACCAGATAATGAATGCGATGAAAAACAGCACGCCATCAGCCAGATTACTGGTGATGGCCTGCTGTTTTTCATTTTGAACGGTTCTGGGGGCCGGCTCGTTCGGCCAAGCCGTCCGTGGCCGGACGAGAAACAAATTTCGGACCTGTACTCCGGCTAAGCCGCCGCGACCGGAGAAGAAACAAAATCCGACACCTCTACTCCGGCGAGGCTCGCCTCGCCGGAGTAAAAATTGGAATCCAGCCCGGGAGCTCGTTCTGAAAACCTTCGCCGATCGTGTTATGCATCAATCGACTGCATTCGCACCGCGGATTTGCGCCAAAAGTGCTTGCGCCGTCGCCAGATTCATATTTTTTTCGCTCTTAAGCAGCTCCGACAGCTGTTCGATTTCGTTCCCGACCGCTCCTGCGCTGATCGCCAGTGAACGCGAATGTAGGCCCATATGTCCCTTTTGGATGCCTTCCGTCACCAGCGCTTTGATGGCGGAGAAGTTTTGCGCCAGCCCAACCGAGGCGATGATGGACTCCAGTTCGGATGCCGAACGGTAGCCGAGAATTTCTTTCGTCATTTTCGCGGCAGGGTGGAAGTTGATGGACCCGCCCACAGCTCCGATCGGCAATGGCAAAGTCAGACTTCCGAGCAGATCCCCGTTTTCCGCTTTTTTCCAGGTTGTCAGCGAACGGTACTGTCCGCTGCGGGAGGCATAGGCATGCGCTCCTGAAGAAATGGCGCGCCAATCGTTTCCGGATGCCAGTACGATGGCATCCATGCCGTTCATGATGCCTTTGTTGTTGGTGACGGCTCGATAAGGATCGACGTAGGCAAACTGATAGGCTTCGATCAGTCGGTCGCGCACTTCATCACCGGAGAACTCTCCTTTGGCCAGAAGTGCAACCGGTATCCGGCACTCGGCGGTCGCCAAACAGTCTGTCGCGTAATTGGTAAGGATTCCCATCAAAGCTTCGCCGCCGGTCAAACTCTCCAGGTAAGGGATGACGCCTTCCATCATCGTATTGATGATGTTGGCCCCCATCGCCTCCAACGTCTCGACATGCAGATGGACGACAAAAAACGACGGAATCCCTTCAACATTATCTGCAGGAAGAATCCTTACGCTTACGCGACGGGCTCCGCCGCCACGCTTCACGATGGAAGGGTGGGCAGCATTGGCAACCTTCAGGATCTCTTCCTGATGCGATAGAATCAGTTGTTCAGCAGCAACGCTGTCGGGGACATTTTTCAGTGCGACTTGACCGATCATGACCCGTTCTTGGATCGTCGTCCGGAATCCGCCCGCCTTGGCGATGATTTTTGCTCCTGCGCTGGCCGCAGCGATGACGGAAGGTTCTTCGATGGCCATCGGGACGGCATAGTCTTTTCCGTCTATCAGAAAGTTCAAGGCGACACCGTAGGGCAACTCGTATGTGCTCAATTGGTTTTCGATCATGTTATCGGCGATTTCCTGGGGCAAGCTTAATCCTGAATGAAGCTTGGCTGTCGCTTCTTCATTCAGGATCCCGGCCGAGTGTAAGGCAGTGATCCTTTCGGATGGTGTTTTATCGTAAAATTTCTGAAGATATTTGGATTCCATTTTATGCTCCATTTCCCAAGTGTTTTCACGTGTAATCAGTGTCTGTTTCCTATATCATTTTATCATAGTACTATCCTGATGGCATCCGCCATCAGTTGCCTTGCGCAGAGGACGAAAGAATCCGACCAATGCCCGATGACGGGCAGGCGCACAGGCGTGTATACTGAATTTATTAAGAGAAAGCGAGGGATCGCATTGGATACGATCAGCTATTATATCAAAGAAATCATCAATGCAACCGGAAAAGGCTTGAAGGGGTATCTCATATCAGCCGTCAAATTGGCTGCCATCAGCTTTGTCCTGTTGTGCATCGGCTTTCTGTACTTCGGCATCGATTTTTGGTTCCTGAAGGCACTGGGTATCGCGATTTTCGATCTTATCCCGATTCTGGGGAGCGGGATGGTGATGATTCCTTGGGCGGTGATCCATCTGTTGCTCGGAAACACAACGTTGGCTTGGCAAATCGGACTGCTGTACATCATTCTTGTGGTCATCCGTCAGATCGCGGAGCCGTTCGTTACAGGTAAGGAACTCGGAATCCGGCCGTTGTACACGTTTCTGGCGACAGTTATCTGTATCCTGTTGTTCGGGCCGCTTGGAGCCGTTCTGGGCGCAGTGGTTGCTGTAGTGATCAAAGCCGTTTTGGAAGTATCGAGTGTCAGCCGCAACAATTATGACAAATATCGTCGCTGAAAAGAGACAGCATTTCACAAGCACGGGAGAGAGTGACTTCTTCCGTGCCTTTTTATTTTTTTCGCACACTTGCGGACTGAACCCATCCATCCATTCATTTCCGGTATAAAAAAATAAGTAATAATGGACGAATTATCTTGACCAGAAGGAGTCTATGCCTTAAGCTAGGATTTAATGAGAATGGTTCTCAATTAGTGTCGGAAAATTACTATTGCTGAAAGAATGGAGGGGACGATTATGACGAATGTAAGGGACTTGCCGATCGGTGTATCTGCAATTGTGAACAAAATAACAGGACAAGGCGCTACCCGCAGAAGATTGATGGATATGGGGATCACGAAAGGCACTGCCATTTATGTCAGAAAAGTCGCTCCATTGGGCGATCCGATCCAAGTGATGGTGCGCGGATATGAATTATCGATACGCAAAAAAGATGCCGAGATGATCGAAGTTACGTTCGGGGAGGAAAAATGATGGGGAAAACCATAGCGCTGGTCGGAAATCCTAATAGCGGGAAAACGACCTTATTCAACCATTTGACAGGTTCCACCCAACGCGTCGGCAACTGGCCGGGGGTTACGGTCGAACAGAAGGCCGGCACATTGCTGCATGACGGCGAGACGCAGGTCATCGATCTGCCAGGCATCTACTCGCTTTCTCCATACACAATCGAGGAAATCGTCACGCGCGATTATCTGACGCTGGATGCACCGGATCTGATCATCAATATTGTCGATGCCTCCAACTTGGAGCGGAATCTTTACTTGACTACCCAATTGATGGAATTGCATCTGCCGATCGTCGTCGTCCTCAATATGATGGACATCGTCGAGAAACGGGGCGATCAGCTGGACGTCGCCGCTTTATCGCGCGCGTTCGGATTGCCGTTCGTAACGATTTCGGCTCTGAAGGAAAGCGGATTGGAAGAGTTGTACAAGGCCATCGCTGAACCGATTGCTGTGGCTGAACCGATTACATACAGCATCGTCGTGGAAAGCATCCTTGATACGATCGAAGAAATTATTGCTCCGTTGGTTCCGAAAAAATTGCGTTGCTACTACAGCATCAAGCTTTTCGAAAGGGACGGACAAACTTCTGGAAAACTTGCGATTCCTGAAGACGGACAGGCTGTCATGGAAGGGCTCCTTAGCCGTTATGAAAAGGAATTGGACGATGACTCCGAGGCGATCCTGATCAACGAACGCTATAAATTCGTGACAAAAATTACACGCCAAGTGCTCGTTAAAAATAGCGACAAAGCTTCTTTCTCGGTCATGATCGATCACATCGTAACGAACCGCTGGCTTGGATTGCCGATTTTCGTCCTGATCATGTATGCGGTCTACTACTTCGCCATCACGACTGTCGGGACGTGGGGGACCGATTGGGTCAACGATGTGTTGTTTGGGAGCATCGTGCCAGGGGTCGTGCAAAGTTTCTTCGACAGCATCGACATCCACCCTGCAGTCAGCAGTCTTGTGGTTGACGGTGCCATCGGAGGCGTAGGTGCAGTTCTGGGCTTCCTGCCGCAGATGGCCGCCTTGTTCCTCTGCTTGACCTTGCTGGAGGACAGCGGCTATATGGCCCGCGTTGCTTTCGTGATGGATAGGGTTTTCCGCGGCTTCGGCCTTTCGGGTAAATCATTCATCCCGTTGTTGATCGGTTCCGGCTGCTCGGTCCCGGGCATCCAGGCTTCACGCACAATCGAAAACCTGCAGGATCGTCGTATGACGATTCTGACCACTTCCTTCATCCCATGCGGTGCGAAACTGCCGGTCATCGCCCTGATCGCCAATGCCATCTTTGGCGGTGCATCCTGGGTTGCCTTGTCGATGTACCTGTTGGGGATTGCGACTGTCATCTTTTCCGGTGTGCTGTTGCGTAAGACAGCCATCTTTTCCGGGGAAGCATCGCCATTCGTCATGGAGTTGCCGATGTATCACTGGCCGCAATGGAAAAGCATTTTCCGCGCGGTATGGGCCCGTTGTTTGGCCTTCGTCAAAAATGCCGGGACCGTCATTTTTTTGAGTTCGAGTTTGATCTGGTTCCTTTCTTCCTTCAACTGGCAGCTGCGGATGGCTGCCGAAAGCGATCAAAGCATCCTGGCCAAGATCGGCAGTGCAGTTGCTGTTTTCTTCGCGCCATTGGGCTTCGGATCTTGGCAAGCGACAGTGGCGACCATCCAAGGTTTGATCGCGAAGGAAAATGTTGTCGGCACATTTGGTGTGCTGATGAACACAACCGGTTCGGAGGCGGAGGTAGCTGCCGCATTCAGCACACTGTTCAACCCGGTCAGCGCAGTATCGTTCCTTGTGTTCAATATGATCTGCATGCCGTGTTTCGCGGCTGTCGGAGCGATGCGCACCGAATTCGGCAGCGCTAAATGGACGCTTTTCGGCGTCTTGTATCAAACTACTTTGGCTTATGTCTTGGCCTTCATCATCAATCAGCTCGGATCTGTCATCGTGTTGGGCACGCCATTCGGGGCGGGAGCAAGCATAGCGGCTGCAGCAACGGCAATATTGGTGTTCTTGGTCGTCAGACCCGCGCCTAAAAAAGCTTCGCCGATGTGGGGCAGCTTGGCGAAACCGATGGTCAAATAGGAAGAGGGGGAATAACCTATGAATGTTCAATCTTGGATCGTTTTGTTGTTGTTTATGACCTTGATGGGGTACATTTTATTCCGTCAAATCCGTTTGATCGCGAGCGGGAGGAAGAAATGCAACGCCTGCACGGTAACGGTTTGTCCGATGAATGAGCCTGCTCCGGTAGAGGCTGAGGCCGACTGTATTGCCGGCACCGCACTGATGGTGCAACTTGGTGTTGCGCAAGAGAGCGCATCGGCAGAAAAGCATTGCCCGACTTCCCAAATCATCAAAGAATAAAAATGAACAGTAAAAAAAGTCGGTACCTCAATCAAAACGATTGAGGTACCGAC
>NZ_JBAWAZ010000153.1:0-24448 GCF_049589555.1 Trichococcus sp. | reverse complement strand
GTATAACAGATCGTCAGTTGTGCATGGGCGCCATATTTCTTGACGGCTTCCAATGATGCTCTCAAGTTTCTTGTATCATTCAAGGCATCAAAAATCCGAAAAATATCAATGCCGTTTTCTACGGCTTTGCCGATAAAACGATCCACGATATCATCCGCATAGTGGCGGTAGCCGATCAGGTTCTGTCCCCGAAGCAGCATCTGCAGCTTCGCATGCGGAGCGCGCTTGCGGATTTGCCGCAGTCTTTCCCACGGATCTTCGTGCAGAAAACGGATAGCCGCATCATAGGTTGCCCCGCCCCAGCATTCGAGCGCGTAATACCCGGCTTCATCCATTTTCTCCACAATAGGGAGCATGTCGTCCGTAGACATGCGTGTTGCCATCAAGCTTTGATGCGCATCACGCAGAACGGTTTCAGTAAAAAGCACTTTCTTTCCTTTTTCCAATCTAATCACATCCATTCTTTTCTTTGGTGCCCGTGTCAGGAAATCCTTTTGTGATATTTTTAGCCTTTTTCTTGGACGTTTCCCTTCCTTCATCATGAAACGCTACAAAACAACTTCACCTGTGTAAGCGTTTTCCATAAGATTATCTTACACTAAATTGACTAATAATTCAATCTGAAGATAAAAATTAGTAGTAATAAAAGCGAGTCAATCTAGCTTAAGCAAAGGAAAAGTTTGTGTTTTTGTCCATCTATGCCGAATTCTGCAGCAAATTATAAATAATCAACAAGCAATGTCAGAAACTTTTGTGCATAATAGCTAATTTATTTTATTTTTTATGAAAACCCTTCATTGTTAGCGCTTTACCTGCTTGTTATACTTAGGTCAGATTTAACTTGTGATTATCTGATCAAACGGGAATTGATTCAGTTATCCCAATACACACAATAGACAAGGAGCGATTGACATGGAAACAAGAGGAAGTATTTCTGAAATGGAAGCGGTTGAGGTGATGGCGTCAAGCCCATCACAAATCAATGAACGGTTATTTAAACTGGATGAGGTTGTTCAGTTCGATTCCGCAGCCGGCAAAAAGACGATTTTTTATGAAACGGACAAAATGGCTCTTGCGGTATGGTGCCTGGAACCTGGTCAGAAAGTTGTGAATCACTCGCACTCCAATGCCGACGACATCTGGATCTGCACGGAAGGGACCGGAACATTTTATCCAGGTTACGGCGAAGCCGTGGAAATCACAAAAGGGGACATCATTTACTCCGAGCCTGGCCAACAACACGGAATGGTCAACACGGGTACGGAAAGATTTGTATTTATCGGTATAGCTGGACCCATGCCAATGGATTTCATTTCTCATGAATAATAGCCAAAACTAGCTGAAATGATTAAAAAGGTTCCAAACACCACAACTTGGTGATTGGAACCTTTTTTTGAGTATTTCGGTGGTGTTGAGGCTTCCCGGCTGCTGATACCTGCTTAAATAAGAAAAGCTGAACGGGTTCGTTCAGCCCTGAAAGAAATTTAGGAAATTGGGTCGACTGAGCATCGTAGAGCGCAATAGACCCAATTTATCTAATTTCCGAAGGGCTAACCCGTGAAGCTGGCCAAACTTTTGGGATGCGCGGAACAGGTTGCTATCCTGTGAAAAACCTGTGGTGATGCACTTTTGATTCCAAAACAAGTTATACTTTCCTACCCAACAAAAAAGTCTGCAGCAGCGAAAAAATTCTCGCACCGCAGACTTTTCTGTTCTGACTTTAAGCTTTCTTTTTTCTTCCGTTCACGAAGTAGAAAATCGCTGTCCCCACAAAGATGATGATGACGGACAAATAGAAAGCATACACTTTTGATCCAGTCGCATCGGAGATGGCCCCGGTAAGCGACGGAACGATTACCGAGGAGCTCATCCCGAAGAAGTTAAAGAATCCAAGCGTAGTAGCAATACCCCGCTTTGGTGCATGCTCGCCCAACCAGGAAATGATGATCGGTTCAACCGCCAGTTTTCCGAAGAAACCATAGGAGATCAGTCCGACCATCAACAAAAATTGATTCGGTGCCTGCACTGCCAGGAACAGCATGATGGCTGCGACGATTTCCAAAAAGATGATCAAATTGATTTTTTTATGACTGAATTTATCCGCGATCCGGCTGAAGAACAAGGCGCCCGGGATAGCCGCGAAAAACACCATCGATGAAGCCAGACCGATTGTTGCGCCCTCAAAGCCCCGTTCAGTCGACAGGAAGTTCGGCAGCCACGTGTCCGTCAGATAATAAGCGTAGCAAGTGGCAAAATAAAGACAGTAGGCGCCCAACATCTGCGGACGCATCAGCGCCTTGAATGACGTTTTTTCTTGCGGCATTTCCGTGATCATTTTCGTTTGCAACACGATCGCTTCATTCTCTTTATTGCCTTTGATGAATTTCCAGAAGATGAAAACCATCGTGATGATCAGGAAGAACGTGAAGAACAGCATGTATTGCCAAGGCAAGCCCATTTGTGCGACGAAGTAACTGGAAGAGATCATACCGATTCCGCTGCCGACTGCCGTACCGCTGTTCACGATCGCCGTCGCCAAGCTTTTTCTGGAACTCGGTACATGCTCTGCAGTCAGAGAGTAGGCCACACCGTAATAGGTTCCGCACCCGACGCCCGCCAACACGCTTCCGATATAAACAACAGGCAAAGTCTGCGCCATGCCCACAACCAGTGTCCCCAATCCGAACAGTAGGAAGCCCGGAATCAGGATGGTCTTCTTGCCGAAACGATCCACCAACAGACCGGAAGGGATCTGCATCAAAACGTAACCCAAGAAATAAAAACTGGAGATGGATCCGAGTTGGGAATCCGATGCCCCCCCGAAATAAGCGCTGATTTCCGGATAAATGGGTGCCAATGCGGTGCGATAGACCCAAATCGCTATCCAGCCCGCCGTCATGACATAAATGATCTGTTTCCAGTATTCCGTTCTTTTCGCTGATACTACTTCTACTTCTTTTGTTGCTTCCGTCTCACTCATATGATTCTCCTCCATAACTTATTAGTGTATCTCCTGATTATGGGCACGACTTCCAAGATACTTCCCCAAACAGAACGGTAAGCCCTTCCATTCCCTTTCTGACTGTTTCCATTATAAGCATTTTGGGACAGACTAACCCTGTACATTCCATACAATAATGTGCGCTATTTTGTTTAGAGTGACTAAGCGGGTGACGCATCCGGAACTCTTAACAATGCCAAAAAGGAGGATTCAGGTTTACGCCTGAATCCTCCTTTTTGTTGTCTTATTTGACGGAGACGAATGCTTCTGAACGGGTATCCGAACTGTAGGTCGTTTCGCCATTGACGAAGACGAATTCTCCCGGACGGGTATCCGAAACGCCATCTTCCAGACTGTAGACAGTCTCGCCGCGCAGAATCGTTCTTGCTACTTGCGCTCCGATTTCACGTCCGACGTACGGGCTAATTTTGTTCTTGTACTCCAGATCTTCTGTTTGTAAGGTATAAGGCGCATTCGGTTTGATCAGCACGATGTCAGCATCCTTGCCGATCGCGATGTGGCCTTTTGAACTTAAGTTGAAGCGTTCTGCCGGATTTGCAGCGATGATGTCGGCAAACAGTCTTAGGGACATGCCGCGTTTCTGAACGCCTTCATCAAACAACACATCCACGTTGTTCTGAACGCCGGCGATTCCGCCCCAAGCTTCAAAGGCATTCTCTTTATCCTTCAGATCAGGTGTGCATGGAGAGTGATCGGAAGTCACGAAGGCGATTTCGCCAGCCAATAATTTTTCCCACATGCCGTTTTGGTTTTCTTTGTCACGGATTGGAGGAGAGCACTTAACGATCGGTCCGATTTCATCTAATTCGGAAGTATCGAAGTACAGATAGTGCGTACAAGTTTCGCAAGTAACGTCAACGCCTTCATTGCGGGCTCTGGTCACTTCTTCTACGCCTTCAGGGCAAGCTACGTGGCAAATATGGATGCGGCAGCCTGTTTCTTTTGCGAACAGGATAGCGCGTCTGATCGGTTCCACTTCCGTGAAGACAGGACGGCTCGCTACATAAGCTTTCAGCGTTGTTTCGCCGTTTTTGTAGGCGATTTCGCCCAATTTGTCTGTGATTGTCGCATTTTCAGCATGGATCGCCAACACTTTGCCGGTTTTCGCGATTTGTCTCATACCTTCATACAAAGTGTAGTCATCCGCATTCATGAAGTCGCCTTCGATCGAACGGTCGCCGCAGGTAGCCATGAAGCATTTATAGGCTGCAACGCCGCCTTCATCCAATTCCTGGATGCCGCCTTCGATGTTGAAAGGAACCAATCCGCCGAATGAAGCCACATCTGCCGTCAATTTGTTTTGACCAGCATCCACTTTAATTTGCAATGTTTTGGCATCGACTGTAGCCGGAACTTGGTTCAAAGGCATTTCCATGAAGGAAGTTACACCGCCTTTGGCACAAGCTTTTGTTCCTGTCAGATAGCCTTCCCAGTCGTCGCGGTAGCTGCCGCCGGGATCTGTGATATGCACATGCGCATCCACCATGCCAGGGCTGACAACAAGGCCTTTAGCATCGATGACTTCAGCTGCGTCACCCAAGTTGCTTCCGATAGCTGCTATTTTACCATCTTTGATGGCTACATCTGTTTCAATTTCACCATTATCCAGGATAACCAAACCATTTTTGATCAGTAAATCGTAACTCATACTTTTTCCTCCTAATAATAAATGATTTATATTAATATTTTTGAAACCAAAAGTTGGATGAAACTATTTTTTGCCTTTTTTCAACATCAGATAGATCCCGAAAGCCAAGGCAGCTCCGATCAGCCAAGACAGATTAGAGATCATCTGCAGGGCAGGGATGACCTGTCCGCTCACGGAAATCAGCAAAGCCGCGATTGTTGCGATGTAGGCTTCTATATTTATGCCCTTATACGGATTTTGCGAATTATCTTTGCTGAAATCCATGTATAAAGCATCTATATCGATTTTCTGTTTCTTGACGAAATAATAGTGCGCCAACATGACACCCGCTACAGGACCTAAAACAGCGCCAATAATATTCAGGAAAGCGAAAATACTCGCAGAGTTTTCCATCAATTTCCATGGCATGATGACATAACTGATGACGGATGCGATCAGAACGCCCTTCTTGTAATCGACAGATTTAGGGAACAAAGCTGACAATTGATACGCGGCCGGAATGATGTTACCGGTTGCATTTGTCGAGACGGTTGTCATCAGGAATACGACTACAGCCAATGCCGCAGCAGGGACGCTTTCCCACTTGTTCACGATGTTCAGCACGTTCCATTCCTGTACTCCAAAGTGGATGGATCCGCCGATCAAAATGGCGACACTGGATAAGGCGAAAATCAAGTATGCAACCAAAAGGCTGGCAGTTTGTCCGATCGACTGGTCGCGCGTTGAAGTGGCATTTTGCGTAAAATCGGATACGCTTGCCCCTGGAGCGGCCCAAACGGAAATGACGGAATTGATGATGATGAAATAGGCCAGTAAAGGCGCATATCCTTGAACACTGTCACCGGATGGCGTATAGGCCAAAATATTGCCCATGCCGCCGCCCACTCTGATCGCCCAGATGGCCATGCCGCCGAAAACGATGTAGATCAGCGGATTCAGGATGGCAGTGAATTTGTTCAAAACTCCTCCTCCGCCAAGACCGATCAGCACGTTGATTGCCCAGAAAATAGTAAAGGTGATCAGGCCCGGAAGATCGATTCCGAAGAAATTGAAATCTCCACCGATATTCAAAAAGCCCGGCCAGAACTTGCTTATCAAAATCAGCAAAGCCAATGACCCCGCATAATTCTGAAGTCCGAACCATGCGATGGCTGCTACTCCGCCTCTCAAAAATCCAGGAAGTTTGGCTCCCAGATCCCCATAGGTTGAACGCAAGTGCATCGCAAACGGTATCCCGTATTTCGATCCCGCTCTGCCGTTGAAGACCATAAAGGCACTGACTGCCAAAGAACTGACGATAAGAGCTAACATAACATTGATCGGCGACAGACCCAGAAACAGGAATCCCCCAACAGCCGTATAATTCGGAATATTATGAACCGATCCCATCCAAAGTGTGAAATAGTTCTTTGCGTTCATATTCCTTTTTTCCGCCGTTTTTGGAACGACGTCTTCATTATAACCGCGTTTCTTTAATTCTTCGACTTGTGCATCACTGACAAAAAGATCAGTTTCTTGCATTTTCACTTCCTCATTGCTTGCTTGCATGTAATAACCCTCCCAATCTTTGTAATCGCTATCAATCATTGATAAGCTTATTGTACATGGGCTGTAAAACGTTTACATCGGAAGAGATGTACAAAGTGATTTTTGTGCTTGTGCACAACAGACAACGTTTTTTTTTGGAGTGTACTGGCCTCTCCTGATTTCCAAAAAATGGAAGGAACAACCCAGGTGGATTTCTTTTCCTGATCGTTCCTTCAATTAGTATTGGAACTTGTCTATTTTTGGTTATATTCGCGCAGTGCCGCTAAAACGGCTTCCCCACGATTGATGTCTGCGCCATGGAACAAGAGTGCCGCTTCGAATGCAGCCAGCACGTGCAATACATTTTCCTTACGGCTGCTGAATCCCATATTCCCGATTCTCCAGACTTTCCCTTGCAATGGACCGAATGAAGAAGCGATTTCGACACCGAAATCGTGCAGCAAAGTATTGCGTACCGCATCGCCGTCGACACCTTCAGGAATCAGGATGGGCGTAACAGTCGGCATTTTCGTTGTGCGGTCGCCGAAAATGGCCAAGCCCATCGCTTCTATACCAGCCTGAATGGCGCGGTCATTTTGGCTATGACGCTCATAACCGTTCTCGATGCCTTCCAGGATCATCATCCGTAACCCTTCGTGCAGTGCATAGATCATGCTGGTTGCCTCGGTATGGTGGTTGATGCGTTCTTTGTTCCAATAGCGTTGCAGTTGGCTCAAGTCCAAGTAGTTGCTGCTGATGTGGCGGTCATTGCGGAAATCTTTGCTCAGTCCCAGTTCTTTCTGATAACGTGCTGTCAAAACCTTCTCCACGCGGTCGTTATAGGTAATCAAAGACAACCCGGATGGCACGCTGACGCATTTTTGGGTACCTGCAATGGCGATATCAATGCCCCATTCATCCACCTTCACGGGTGCTCCACCATAAGTGGCGACTGTATCAACGACAAAAAACACGTCGTTGTCTTGGCAGAATTTTCCGATTTTTTCTAGCGGCTGCATCTGGCCATTCGCTGTTTCCCCATGGACGAGTGCGACTATTTTAGGGTTAACCCTTTTGATTTCTGCGATGATCGCATCTTGTTCAAAGACACTGTCCCAGTCTTTTTCCAAGTATGTCACTTGCGCTTTCGCGCGTTCACAGATTTCGCCCAACAAGTACGCAAATCGTCCGTATGCCGGAATCAGCACTTTATCACCGGGTTCAATCAGTCCGATAAGCGCAGCTTCCAGGCCCGAACGTGATGTGCCATCAATGGCAAAAGCCTGCTCATTTTTTGTTCCGAACGGTATTTTGATCATTTCTTTCACTTCATCCATAATGGCTAAAAATGCGGGATCGAACTGCCCCAAAATAGGCGTGCCCATGACACGAAGCACATTAGGATGCGCTTCCACAGGACCGGGTGTCATGATGGTGCGTATGGGTGTGATGATTTCATTGAACATAGATATTCCTCCAGGTTGATTAGTGGTCTAATAATTTACTTACATCCTACCACTCTCGCCAAAAATGTCATTGTTCGTTATGAACAAAATAATATGAAATTTGTAGATTATGCCCAAATTAATGCTTGATGGTGATGGCGGTTTCATTTAAAATAAAGCCACTAGGAGGGTTTTTAATGACTACAATGAAAGAACTGTTGGATTTGCCCCGCTTCTCCGATCTCAAAGTGCTCAATGCCGGAGCAGATCTGTCTCATGCAGTGACAAGCATAGAAATATCCGAAACGCCCGACGTTGCTTTTTACATACCAAAGGATGTTTTTTTGCTGACGACTGCCATGAGCTACAAAAATGACCAACAAGGATTGATCCCTTTGATCGATTCGTTGATGCGCGTGAACGCTGCCGGACTGGGGATAAAAGTCGGCCGCTTCCTGCCGGAAATCGATCCGGCCATCATCAATTACGCCAATTCGGTCCGCTTCCCTTTGGTCCAAATCCCAAGTACGACACCACTAGGGACACTATCCCACCAAATGCTCAATTACTTGTGGAACCAAAAAACGGAACAGATGAGCTATGCTTTGGATATCCAGAAACGCTTCTCGAACCTGCTGATGAACGACGCAAGCATCGCGCGCTTCATATCAGATTTTGGCAAAATGATCAAAACCCCTGTCATCCTGCTGAATCCTTTCAGGCAAGTGATCGCCCATTCCAAGCATTTTACCCAATCCAGCAAGCCTGCAGAATATTATGTCGGGCAAGTCCATGAGAAGAAGCCGCAGCTTTCCGAGGAAACAACGGATTCTTTTCTGATAACCGATATGGACAGCCAAGAAATGCAGGTTTCCATCTACCCGATCCGAGCGAACAATTATTTCCCATACTACCTGATCATTTTGAGGCCGGAACAGATCCCTTATCCCGTATCTGAATTTGCGGTTGATCAGGCCTCCATGGTACTGTCGTTCGTTATCTACAAAAATCTGAAAGTGGAGGAATCCAAGCAGGACATCCGCAGTGACTACTTCAAACAATTGATAGAGAATCAGCAAGCTCCAACACTCAAGCAAAAGAATTGGCTCGACCTGGGCCAAAGCTTCGGTATCGTCAATTCCCATCATTACCAAGTGATTTACATCAATTGCCGGAATGAAAAGAATTCAGTCTTCAAAGATAAGTTGAGCCGGGAAAAAATCCAATTGGTCTACCAATGGCTTACGGATGCGTTGGCATTCCACTTCCGTGATGCCTTGCTTTTCCCGATGAAAAACACAAACCACCTGCTGCTTTTGCTGCAATCCAAAAATGAGGCGATCGATGATATCCTGCGGACAACCGCAGAGGAACTCGAAAGGGTCCTGCCGATTTCCTTGGCGTTCTCCTATGGCCATCCTTATGAAAAAATCGACATGATCGCCAACTCCTACATCGAAGCCAAAATAGCTTTCGATGAAGGCTTCGCCAAAGATCCACAGCCGCGCATCAGCTACTACCGCCCGCAAGGCATGCTCAGCCTGTTCGAACGGATGCAGACGGACGAAATCAAATATTTCTGCCAGTCGGTACTCCACGAATTGGCCTATCCTGAAGAGGATGCCATGATCGAATTGCGCCGGACGCTGAAGACCTATCTTGACTACCAATGCGAAATCACGCGCACCTCAAAAGCGATGTTCATTCACCGCAACACAGTCAAGTACAGAATCAACCATTGCGAAGAGATACTCGGAACACCGATCGATGACCCAAATTTCAGCCTAAACCTAAGACTAGCCCTGGAACTATCCCACGACGACGAATAGAGTGTGATGAATCCCGCTCTAGAAATCGAGCACTAAGAGGACTAACACAAAGAGGACGCTTTTTGTCCTCGTGTGGTAGTCAGCTTAGGCACAGATTTCTGGGATTCAGAACGCGTTTGCGTAGAGTGTGACAAATCCCGTGGGGCTGTTCTGTTCAGATTGCTGTACTTCAGCCCGCCAAAAGCTTTTTGGCGGGTTATTTCGCTGCGCCTGCCGCACAACAAAAACAGGAGGCAGCCTCGGAATGAGACAACCCCCTGTTACATTTACTTATTCAAATGTTGACGATGCGCGTACCCGCAAAACCGGATAAAGCTTCAGCCGCTTGGTCCAATGAACAGATGATGGCTTTTTTGCCTTGCATTGCAAAGTCGATGGCAGCTTCCATTTTTGGTCCCATGCTGCCGTCAGCGAACTGGCCCTCATCAAAATACTGTTTTGCTTTCAGAACGGAAATCTCTTCAAGCTTTTCTTGGTTCTGTTTTCCGTAATTGATGTAGACGTTGCTGACGTCGGTCAACATCATGAAGACATCGGCATCCAGTTGTTCAGCCAACTTCTTGCCTGTGCGATCTTTATCGATAACAGCTTCTATCCCTGATATTTGGCCGATTTTATTGCGGACTACCGGGATGCCGCCGCCGCCGCCTGCGATGACGATCGTATTTTGTTTCAATAGCTTCAGAATAGACTCCACGCCATGGATTTTCTGCGGCTGAGGGGAAGGGACAACCCTGCGGTAGCCTCTTCCTGCATCTTCCATCATGACCCAACCTCTCTCTTCCGACAACCGATCAGCTTCTTCTTCAGAATAGAAGACACCGATTGGTTTCGTTGGATTTTCGAACGCAGGATCATCGGGCGATACCTCCGTTTGCGTCAGTAAAGTCAATACGCCGCTTGTCAATTCTTCCTCATTCAAAACATTTTTTATGGATTGTTCCATCATATAGCCGATGAATCCTTGTGATTCTGCGCTGCAGACATCCAATGGCATCTGTGGTACGACATCCTTTGCTTCCTCATTTTGGCGCAGAATGTTCCCGACCTGCGGACCGTTTCCGTGCGTCACCACGATTTCATAATCTAATTTTTCTATTTTTGCAATCAGCTCCGCACTCATCTTGATGTTGTGCATCTGATTATCGAACGTCGCTTCTTGGTTCGGGCGCAAAATCGCATTCCCGCCTAAAGCGATGACAACTCTTTTTGCCATTGATTGTATCCCCCTTCAAATCTGTTCCACACCAACAGGGCACCCGTAAGGCCTGTCAACATATCCATTCCGGATGTATGGCCGATAGCCATTATATGCTTGATGCATTCTTCTATGGCTTTTTCTTCACTTTCCTGCCGCAAAACATGCAGCAAACGATGGATGGGTTCGTTGTAAAGACCATCCAGAGCGCACGCCAGATAATGTTCACTTACTGTTGTAGTCGGCTTCGGAGTTTGCGATAAACGCTTCCTGATGAGGCCTTCCGTATCCGCCGGGAGCATCCCCAGAAGCTGATCGGCTGCCAAAGCACCCACCAGAAGATCGTCACCGGACGGCGTCAACCCTTTGCCTCTGCCGATGAAGTAGCTTATCGCCTCGGTTCTTTTGCCCGCGTCACCCGAATACAGCCGCAGGATATGATTGCCTTCCGGGGTGTTTGCTAAAAATGAATCCCGCGTCAAGTCAGCCATCATGAAGTCAAAACCGTTCAATTTTTTGATTTTCGCCATCGATGCCACATAATGTCGCAAGCTTCGTGGATGCAAACCTTGTTCCGTTGCATAGCGGGACTGATAATGCGGTGTCCCATCAACAACAATGGTGCATCCGTCGAAAATCAGCCTGCCGTCCGAGATGGAAACGGGTTGGCCGGGTTGAACGGTTCCGACCAGTTTCCCCAACATGTCATCGGGAAGATACAGTGCTTTCGGCAACCGCGGTGAGGCAGTACCTGCTATCAGCATCAGATTTTCCTGATCAGCGCTTTGAATATTCAAACTTTTATTGAATAGGCTATGGACGCGCCAAGTGCTCTTATTTTGCAGCGTGTCCGTCAAGCGTTCATCATGGTAAGCTGCCTTTATGAACACTGCGACCATCCTCCTTTGTTATTCCTGGAAACCCAATTTTTTGGCGTACGCCAATACAGCTTTTTCGAAACATTCAATCGGTGGATGCACCGTTCCCGCTCCGATTTGGCCCAAACCAGCTTTCTTGTTGGCGATACCGGTATTGATGACCGGGGTGATGCCTGTTTCAACGACCTTGCGGGCATCGATACCAAGGCAGATGCCTTGGAAATCCCATGTCGGTACGGAGAAATTCGGATTTTGGTCGATACAGATTTCGCGCATTTCATTGCTTGTCTGTAGCGCATCCTGGAATCCGCCGCTGCCTACAAAGCGCGTAACTGCAGGCGCTGCAATCATCGCCATACCACCTACACCGAATGTCTCAGTGATGGCACTGTCGCCCATATCCGGAGCCGCATCGTCTTCACTGAACCCTGAGAAATAAAGCCCTTGCGGGGTGTTGACCGGTCCTGTGAACCATTCGTCACCCATTCCGGCGATACGAATACCGAATTCATAGCCATTGCGGCACATCGCGGTGACGATTGTACCCTCTTGGATCGTCCTTGCGCCATCCAGGACAGCTTTGGCTGCTGCCATCATGATGTTCAGGAAGAATTGGTCCGTGTCCGCCAGGAATTGCATGACCTGTTCTTTTTCTTGTTGATCCATGTCCAGCCCGACAATGATAGGCGCCATTTCCTTCAAAAAGGCCAAGGATGCAGCGATATTTCTTTGGTGGAATTCATCTCCCATCGCGATCGCTTTGGCGACCAGCACGTTCACGTTCAGCCCGCCTGTTTTTGTCTGTAGCGCTTTGCTCAGTGTTGGACCCAGGACATCGCGCATCCAGCGCAAACGGGTGATTACTTCATCGGAATAGGCACCGAAACGCAGCACTGCACCGATTCCTTCATTCATCGTACAAAAAGCGCGGTTCCCATCCGTTCTGTTTTCCACGATCAGGACCGCCATGTTTGCTGAAGTGATTCCGCCCATCGGACCGACCGCATTGACATGATGACAAGGGATCAAGGTAACCTCTCCGGATTCCAATAACTTTCTGGCATCCGCTTCGTTTTCGGCCCAGCCTTCAAAAAGTGCCGCCCCCACGCAAGCCCCTTGGATCGGATCGACCATTTGCTCATATTTGATGGGTGGTCCTGCATGCAGCAGGACTTTCCCTTCGTTAAATTCTTTGATCACTGATTTTGCTGGTACAACATCCACTAAGAAAGGGGATCCAGCGACAATTTTAGCAGCTACTGCTTGATTAGCTTCATCAATCGTTTGATAATGCATCCTTGTTTCTCCTCCCTTATATGCTATCTGTTTGTTCATTTTGATAATTGTTCAAGTAATACAAAGCTTTCTGCAGGGTGACATTGCCTCCTGCAATCGGACGCCAATCGAATTGCGTCGCTTTCCCACCGTTTTCACGGATGGTATCGGAGAAACTGCGCAGACCAATATTCAAAAATTCTTTCGCATGCAGAAGCTCCAGCATGGCTTGTGAAGGCGCTAATTCTTCTGTGAATGCAGGGGCATCGATTTCTTTCAGGTTCTTTTTGTTGTCTTGGATTTGGATGCCCAGCATCGCCAAAGCCGTGCGAACCGCTTGGTTGTTGCTCATCCGGATAATGACTCCAGCATCTTCCAATATTTTTTGCTGGGCTTGACCGTCTTGAGGATCAGCGTCAGTCCCTACGATCGTCGCAACGAACGCAAGCTCTCTGCCTGCCGAAGCGGCTTTCGCTTTCGCTTCCTTGATGGCTGGAACCAATTCGCTGGCCATATCCATGTGCGAGCCGTAGCCCAAAACAATATCCAACAAAATGATGGCTGTTTCAGCATCATCAGCGGCTTGTCTGATCATTTCGATGCGTTTTTCAGGATCGATCATTGGGTGCGGTTTTCCTTGCGTATAAATATCGTCCCCCAGATCCAGGACTTCATAGCCTTCATTTTTAAGGATGTATCCTTCTTTCTTCTCGGCGTCCCCGGTCAAATTAAGGCCATCTTTGATCAGCATGGCCGCCTCATTGGCCAGCGTACCACCAGAATAATAACCCTTGATATATTTTTGATCAGCAGAGAACTTGAGGGCAGGCACTTCGATAACCTCGGTATCGGAACTGATGATTTCTTTGTTCACTAATTTTACAGCCAGTTCAGCCGCTTCCTCCAATGTATAGGCATGGTAAAGATCAGGTTCGTGATAGGTCGGTTTTTCGCCCAGGAAGATGGTTACAGCCGGCTTGGAAATCTTTCTCAATAAAGCCAGAACCCTGTCCCTGACGCTGGCTGCCGGTGGTTTGGAGATGACGACGATCACTTCCGTGTTCGGATCCTGCTCCAAAGTGACGATACCATCCATCAATGTGATGCCGCCGATAGCTTCCTTCAGGTCGCGTCCGCCGGTTCCGATCGCAGTCGTTACACCGCCTCCCAGTTTATGGATAAGCGTGGAGACTTCCTGGATGCCTGTACCGGAAGCACCGACGATGCCGATTTTTCCGGGTCTGATGACATTGGTGAACGCCAACGGGATGCCGTTGATGATTCCGGTTCCGCAATCCGGCCCCATCAACAGCAGACCTTTTTCATGCGCCTTCATTTTCAAGCGTTTCTCATCTTCGACCGAAACATTATCGCTGAAACAGAAGACATGTTTGCCAGCGTCCAATGCGCGCTCGATTTCAAGTGCTGCATGGGTTCCAGGGATGGAAAAGAGCGCTACTTGAGCATCTTTCGCCATTTCCAAGGCTTTGTCCCAAGTGCGGGCAGTTTCTTCCACTGAAGCGCCGCTGTTTCCTTTGGCCTGTTCCTCCAGAAAAAGATCGATTTCTTCCATGACTGTAGCGATGACTGCTTCATCCTCCACTTCCAGGACGACAGCCATATCATTCGACGATGCTTTCTCCAGTTCCGGCGTGTACAGCCCTCCCGTTTTGAAGATGTCTTTATTGGCAGGCGTACCCATCATGATGGAAACTTTTGTGACTCCTGCAACCGTGTTGATTTTATTCGTCAACAGCATCAAGACGATGGAATCCTGGTAGCTATTTGATTTGATGATTGTGTGTAACATTGATTGCCTCTCTTCCCCGGTTTCCCGTTTCTTTTTAAGTGCTTCTGTCTAGTTTTAATTACGCAAAAGCTCCCTTGCCGCCGTATTGGTCAAAATGAATCAGATCACTTTTCAGATAAGCGTAAATGCTCTCCTCGACAGGGATGCCTTTTTCCTGATGCTTTTCATAGTTCAATTGGTTGATTTCGCCTGGATAATAGACTTGACTGAAACCCGCTGCCGGTTTGACTTCATGCAATTCCGCCACGGTCGTCTCGATTTTCTCTTTGAAACTGTCTATATCCGTGAATTTTTTTGGATCGATGATGATATATAATTGCCCTAGGTTGCGTCCTTCAGAAATTTGGTCATACATGGAGGAAACATGCTTCCCGAAAGGCAGCCCCAATAAAACGCCTGATAAAATATCTATCATCATCATCAGTCCGTATCCTTTTGGACCGGAAATTGGCAACAGTCCATGCACGTCGTGTGGATTTGTTGTCGGTTTTCCTTCTTTATCAACTGCCCAAGTATCCGGTATGGCTTTATTTTTTGCACGGGCATCGAGGATTTTCCCCCAAGCCTGTACAGTCGTTGCCATATCGAAGACAATCGGTGGTCCATTTTTCCTTGGCGCCGAAAAGGCAATCGGATTTGTTCCATAATAAATTTCTGAACCTCCAAAAGGAACAACCATCGGATCGGATTGGCACATGGCAATCGCGATCAGGTCCTGCTCAGCCGCCTGTTTCACATAATAGGACAGGGCGCCGCTGTGGCTCATTCTGGAAATGCCCACCACCGCTACACCAGCCTCCTTTGCCATGGCGATCGCTTCCTTCAGGCCTAGGTTCGCTACATACTGACCGATTCCGTTATCGCCATGAAAAATCCCAGTGCTTTCTCCTGTCTTTTCGAAAGAAACATCGGGAGCAAGCGTCACCCCACCCTTGGAAATCCTCTCAGCATAATAATCTACGCGAACGGCACCATGGGAATGGATTCCGGAAGAATCCGCAAACACTAAGTGGTTGGCGACCTCATTTGCTTGCTCAGGATGCAGTCCTGCTCCCTCTAATTTATTTTTGATCAGTCGATGAAGTTCATCAGGCATTACAGTAACTAATTTCGCCTCAACTTCTATTCCTGTGCCTTCCATTTGTTATGCTCCTTGTCCTCAAATTTTAGGATCGCGGTTACAGTCCTTCGAATAGACGTAACGCAATGGCTCACCTCTACCGACTGCGTATGCGGCTTGCGGCACATAGGCACCCATGAAGATATAATCGCCTTTCTCTACAGGCATCCAGTCATTATCCAAGTTGTACATACCTTGACCCGACAGGATGTACGCTCCGTGTTCCTGTACATGGGTTTCGATATAGCCATGGCTAGCGCCCGGTTCGAACGAAAGGATATGGAAATTCATGTCAAAACCAATATCAGTCGGCAACAGATCCCACAACAAGACATCTTTCATCCCTTCATATTCGGTAGGAACCAAGTCATTGATGTTGCCCACGACTTTATGCGCTCCATGGCCTTCCAAAGGTTCATAGCGTTTTTTGTAAAGGAAGATTTCCGTAGCCTCTTCCTGGTTGTTTTCCAGATGCATCAACACGCCAGCCGGCAAGTAGGCGTAACCGCCAGTCTCCAATTCATGGCTCTCCGTTCCGTCGCTGATCTTCAATTTTCCGTCAACGACGTAAACAAAGGTTTCTACGCCCTCAGCTCCGAAGCCTTGCACATTTTTGCCGCCGGACTTCATCGAAATGATGTAATCCACAAAGCTGGCTCCCAATTTTTGTGAAGCCAAAATCGTGACCTCGCAATTTTCAAATCCGGGAACGACGTTTTTCACCAATCCATCATGTGGGATCAACGCGTAATTTGCTCTCTTGATAACGGCTCTTGATTCCAACAGTCCGTCTCTGTAACCTGTTTGATTGTTCTTATAACCCATCCTTCTATCCACCCTATCCGTTTGATATTTTCTATTTGTATGCTAACTCGTAAAGCGCACTTGCCATCATCTTGACGCCTTCCACCAAATCTTCCAACTTCGTTGCTTCAGCCGGATTGTGGCTGATGCCCCCGATGCTCGGAACAAAGATCATGGCAGTCGGATAATGAGGTGCGATGATTTGGGAATCGTGTCCGGCCCCGCTATGCATCACGCGGTATTTCATATGTGCTTTTTTAGCGGCTTCTTCGAGAATTGAGACGATGTTTGCATCCATAGGAACAGGCGTTTCGTCCATCCATAAGTCGATGGTCGCTTCGATATCCATTTCTTTCGCGATTTCATTGATGCGTTGCTCCAGTTTTTGGGTGAAATCAATCAGCACGTTACTGTCTGTATGACGACAGTCGATTGTGAACAGAACTTCTCCCGGCACTACATTCACCGTATTCGGTTTCGGTTCGACTTTTCCGAAGGTCAACACCAACGGATCACCGATCGCTCTTGCCTTTTCGATCGACTCAGCACAAATCCGGCTGAAGGCATAGACCGCATCACGGCGATAACCCATCGGCGTCGTACCCGCATGGTTCGCTTGCCCTTTCAGAACGACAGTGTAACGGCGCTGGCCAGCGATGCTGTTGACGACACCGATTTGCAGCCCCTCGTTTTCAAGGACATTCCCTTGTTCGATATGCAGTTCCACGAAGGCTTTGATGTCTTCTCTTCGCTTCTGTTCGCCTTTCTTGAAGTCGAATCCGGCTTGGCGCATCGCATCCACAAATCGGATGCCTTCAAAGTCGCTGATTGCCTCGACGTCCTCTATTTTGGCTTCATTCACGAAGTTTTTGCTCCCCCAGAACACAGTAGGGAAACGGCTGCCCTCTTCCTCGGCCATCGAGATGACTTCCATTGAACGTAAAGGTTGTCCATAGGTTTCTTTTAAGTAAGCCATGGCAACATAAGCTGCTATCACTCCGAATTGGCCATCCAAGTTTCCGCCATTGATGACGGTATCTATATGGGAACCGGACATGATTGTTTCATCCGGATATTCCGAACCTTCCATTCTTCCGAAAAGATTCCCGATTTCATCAAAATGGGTTTCCATTCCGATTTCTTCCAGCTTGTTTTTGACGGCATTCTGAGCTTCCAACCAAGAATCGGAGTAAAGCAAGCGCGTCATACCGCCCGTCGGATCGCTGCCGATACCCGATAATAAATCAACATTCTCTTGAATAGTCTTAAACCAGTCCATTTTTCCGTTTCCTCCTCCGAAATATCATACTCATATTGTAAGCGCTTCTGGACCGCTTATCATTAACATAATAGACAAAAACAGATATATTTTTGTGCTATATGTACACATCGTACCATTTTAAAAGAGGATGATTATGCTAAAGTAAAAAGGAACTAAGCGAAAGGAATGATGGAAAGAATGAATGGTTCAACCGAGACTTACTTTGTATATAATGGTCTGCCGCTGCAGGCGACTTTTTATCCCGCTGCGACAGAATCCCCTAAACCGTTGACACTCCTCTACTTGCATGGGGGAGGGCTGGTATTCGGAGATCGCAATGACCTTCCCGATACATATAAAAAGATGCTGTCGGATGTCGGCTATTCGCTGCTGACAATTGATTATCCGCTGGCACCGGAAGCCCAATTGCCCGAAATGATGCTTTGCCTGCAACAAGCCTTGGTTTGGTTCAGAGAGGAAGGAAAAAAATTGTTCAACTTGGGGTCGGCGGATTATGTGCTTTTCGGCCGTTCAGCCGGCGCCTATCTGGCTTTTCTGTTGGCAGCCCGCTCGGTGGAACCCCTTATGAAAGGACTGGCCAGTTTTTATGGTTATTATTCGCTGGAGGATCCTTCCTTCCGGTTGCCGAACGCACACTACAACACATTCCCTAAGATGCCTGCTGCGTATCTGAAACAGCTGATCCAAAAGCAGCCCCTTGCTGTGGGCGCAGTAGCGGAAAGATTTCCTTTATACCTCCATGCCCGTCAGTCCGGAAAATGGGTCCCGCTGTTCCTTGAGGACAAATCAAAAACAACAGCCTTCAATCTGACCGCAGAAGAGCTGCAATCATTGCCCCCAACTTTTCTTACAGCCAGCACGGCAGATAATGACGTGCCTTATCGGTTCACCCAACAAGCCGCTCAATTGATACCTGCTGCTTCCCTGCATCCTGTCTTGGGAATGCCCCACGACTTCGATGCTAATCTGTCAAAACCCACCGGCCGACGCATATATCAGCAATTGATCCGCTGGCTTGATGGATTGTGCGATGAATAAAACAGAAAAAGAAGGTACGGGAAAAATTTCCGTACCTTCTTTTTCTGTTTTGTGACTGCCTTTTTCAGGCAGGTGTTTTCTCGATCAGCAGAATGATCAGATCATTGACGTTTGTACCGGTAGGACCGGTAACGATCAGATCTCCGCTGCTTGCGAGGGCTCTATTGGAATCATTGTTCGCCAACAAACCTTCGACATCCGCATAGCTTCTCCGCATGCGCGCTAAACTAGCGCCATCAACCAATCCTCCCGCCGCATCTGTAGGTCCATCCGTTCCGTCCGATCCGACCGATGCCAAAACCACTTGTGGCAATCCGGAAATCTGAAAAGCCGCAGCCAGCGCCAACTCCTGGTTCCTTCCACCCAATCCATCCCCTTTGATTGTGACAATAGGCTCACCGCCGGCGATGATGGCACACGGAAGCTGCGCATCTTCTTGCCCGGAGACAATCTTTCTGGCGAGTTGACCAAGACGCTCCCCTATCGCAGCAGCTTCCTCTTCAAGGGCTGTCGATAACACGCAAGTATGGTATCCACGCGACTGGGCGTGCGTTACCGCTTCGCGACACAAAATATCCACACTCCCGATCAGCGTATTCTTTACGTTATCCAAGGACTTGGGTGTTTCCCTCAGTAAGGCTGCCCGAGCTTTTTCCGACAATTTCAAATCGTATTTCTCGACAATTCTCTGAGCCTCTGCGCTCGTCGAAAAATCGGGATAGGCCGGACCGGATGCGATCGTGTCCAACCGATCCCCCAAAACATCGGACAGGATAATAGCATGTATTTGACGAGGAGAACACAACTGGGCAAATTGGCCGCCCTTCACTTCCGAGAGATGCTTACGGATCGTGTTGATTTCGATGATGTTCGCGCCGCTGCTCAAAAGCTGCTTGTTGATATCTTCCAATTCATCCAAGGAAATCTGATCCCGCGTTTTTTCGAACAAGGCGGATCCGCCGCCGGAAATCAAAAAAAGAATCGTATCTTCTTCCGGGATCGCGGATACATAACGCAGAATCTCAGTTGTTGCATCGATGGATGCCTGGTCCGGTATCGGATGCCCGGCTTCAAAAATGGTCACCCGTTCGATTTCTCCAAGGGAATGTCCGTATTTCGTCAAGGCCATCCCGCCTTTGAATTGCTCGCCCAGACAATCCGCAGCCGCCTTCGTCATGCGCCAAGCCGCTTTTCCGATCGCGATGATATGGATGTCACCAGCTATATCCATGTTACTCAAGGCATTTATGACCGCCTTATCCGGTAATACCGCCTGGATCGATTGATTTATGATATACGTTGCATCATCTCTCAGTTTCATATCTGTTCTCCTTCTCAATCATTGCAAATTCAGTTCATCAAGAAACACGATTCACTGGCTTCCCTTCCAAAAATGCTTCAACATTATCAATCGCAATATCCAACAAGCGCTGTCTGGCTTCAATCGGCGCCCAGGCGATATGCGGTGTGATCAGGCAATTTTTCGCGGTGAATAATGGATTTTCTTCAGTCACTGGTTCCGTCGAAACGACATCCACTGCCGCTCCATGCAGCTTGCCGGCATTCAGAGCCGCTGCCAAGTCTTCCTCGACGATCAACGGTCCGCGAGACGTGTTGATCAAAATTGCGCTTTGCTTCATTTTTGCCAATGCGGCAGCATTGATAATCCCTTCCGTTTCAGGGAACAGCGGACAGTGAAGAGAGATAACATCCGCGTTATGAAGCAGTTCATCCAATTCGACAAGCGTGGTATGCTCATTTTCCAAATTTTTATCAGCAAAGTGGTCATATGCCAGCACGTCCATCCCGAATGCGATCGCGATTTTTGCCACGGCCTGGCCGATCCGGCCGAAGCCTATGATGCCCATCTTCTTGCCGGCTAATTCGATCAGCGGATAGTCCCAGAAGCAGAAATCCCCTGATTCCTGCCAACGGCCTTGTTTGACCGCTTTGTCGTGCTCGCCTACATGGTGGCAGACTTCCAGCAGCAATGCGAAAGTGAATTGGGCCACTGATGCGGTCCCGTAAGTCGGAATATTCGTCACAGTGATGCCGTGCTCTTTTGCCGCCACAGTATCCACAACATTGTATCCCGTCGCCAAAACACCGACATAGCGGATATTCGGACAAGCTGCGAAAATTTCAGCCGTCAAAGGTGTTTTGTTCGTGAATACGATCGAGGCATCCCCGATGCGCGAGATGACTTCCTCTTTAGGCGTGCGATCATAGATGGCGCATTCCCCTAACTTTTCCAGACGTTCCCAGGAAAGATCTCCCGGATTCAACGTATATCCATCCAATACAACTATCTTCATTTCTTTTCCCCCTTGTGTCATAACAGGCTCCAGGCACGATTCAATGTCCGTTTGGCGTTTGCGATGACGATATCCGGATCTTCATCCTGCCACGGTTTCACTTCGAAGGATAGCACCGGCGGATTGACACTGTCAAAGAATCCCTCTGCTTGCAGAACCCTCAAAAAGTCCAATAATTCCGGAACATCATTTGCGCTGTTTGGGAAACCAAAGCGTGGATGCGTATCCCCGAATGCCTCCGCGCCCTCTTTAACGACACCATTGCCCATGTGCAGGTGAGTAATGTAAGGCTTCGTGACCTGGATTGCATATTTAGATGTTTCATGTGTCTGCGGAATATGCGACAGATCCATCATCAACCCGAAATTCTCCACCAAACTGCGCATCTCCGCAGCAAATGTGGCTGCATACGGCGCCGGGCCGATCAACGATTTCTTATCGAGGTCATAATCAAAGACCTCCAGCGTGATCGTCATATCCTTCTTGGCTGCGTACTCGCAGATCGTCTTTGTCGTCTTGACCAATTGACGGAAAGCTTCTTCCTTTGTAGCCTCTTCATATTTTCCGGAAAGGAACGCGATTCCTTTTGCGCCGAGGTATTCCGCTTCATCGATCGAATCGATCAGAATGGCTTCCGCCTTCAGCCGTTCTGTTTCGTCGATGGCATTCGGATTCAATCCGGCCGTCAATAACCGCGGTTGGGCCCCGTAACAGACTTTCATGTGGCTGGAATCCAGCATTTTTTTGATTGCCGCACGGTCTTCATCCTTTTCGATATGCGAAACCTCGATGGCGTCAAAGTAATCATCAATAACTATTTTTTTTACGGTTTCTACGATGTTCCCTTGATCCTTCCATTTCATCGCCTGTGGATAGGCCATGAAATGGATCAGTCCGATCTGCAGATATTTATTCATTGGTTCTATCATGGTTTTCCCTGCCTTCACTGTTTTTATTGCCTGCTTATTTACCGATAAAGATGGCAGCATTCCCGATTGCGGCGTTTCGCAAACAAGCGTGCTGCCTCCTTTCTTTAATCGATTTATACGAATTCTCTTACGGCTGTGATGCTTGCTCCCATTGAGCAATCTGTTGCTTCTTCACATACGATATCGATAACGTAAGGTCTGTTCGATGCATAAGCGCGTTCCAGCGCTGGTTTGATGTCCTCCGGATTGAAGACACGCTCTGCTTCGCAGCCGAAGCCTTCCGCTACCTTAACATAATCCATCAAGCCTTGATTTTCTGCCATATGGACTGCGTATTCGAAATCATAGCCATAATTTTGGTTTTGGCGGATCAGTCCCAAGTAGGCATTGTTGACGATGACTACGACCAACGGAATATCATTGACCGCCGCAACAGCAATCTCCTCAACCATGAATGTGAACCCGAAGTCGCCCAAAACGGAAACGGTTTTGATTCCCGGTGCTCCAACAGAAGCTCCAATTGCGCCTGGAATATCAAACCCTAAAGTACCTGCACCGCCTGATGGTAAGTATTTTCTTGGACGATTGATTTCCTGCAGTTGACCTGACCAGATTTGCGTCAATCCGCAACCGGTCGTGTACATTACTTCATCACCGAACACTTCATTCATCTCTTTGAATACACGATGCGGTTTGATCGGTCTGCTGTCATAGTCGGTTTTCCGTTTCAGATCGATGCTTAACTGCGGCAATTCCGATACAAGCCCTTTCGCTCCAAACGTTCCCATTTGTTTCGCTTCAGCCATCAACGCTTCAATCGCCATTTTTGCATCCGCTACGATGCCGATTTCAGCCGGGATGATTTTGCCGATTTGGCTCGGTTCGATGTCGATGTGAATGAATTTGCGGCCTTGCGAATACACTTTGATGTCGCCGGTGTGGCGGTCAGTGAAGCGGCAACCGATTCCCAATACGACATCCGCTTCGCTCAAAACTTTGTTTCCAAGAGGGCCTCCGACTTGAATACCGGCATGGCCTGCATTCAATGGATGATTGACCGGGATGCCGCCTTTCGCCATGTAGGTAGTGATGACCGGCAACTGCAGCATTTCAGCCAGTTCAATGCATTCGCTTGTTGCTTCGGAAAGGATGACACCCCCGCCCATGATCATGACCGGCGTTTTAGCTTCTGAAATCAATTGCAGAGCCGCTTTTATTTTGTCTGTTTCCGGAGCCGGTCTTTCGATTTCATAAGGGATATAGCTGTCGATGTCAAAATCGATTTCAGCCATCTGCACATCCAACGGCAAATCAATCAGAATCGGACCTGGTTTGCCTTCGCGTGCAATCCGGAAGCCTTCGCGGAAAATCTCGACGGTATCATTAGGATCCATGACACACCAAGCGCCTTTTGCGATCGGTTTAGCGATCGACACGATATCAACTGATTGAAAAGCATCCTTGTTCAACTGCGATCTTACGGATTGTCCTGTCAATGCCAAAAACGGAATGGAATCGATGTTCGCAGTATAGATGCCTGTGACGAAATTGGTCGCGCCAGGGCCGGCTGTACAAGTAGCCATTGCCATTTTTCCGCTGGAACGGTAATAGCCATCTGCTGCGTGGGTGCAAGCTTCTTCATGTCTCATGACCATATGTTTAATCGAATCGGATTTCTCTAAATATTTGTATACTGGGTTGATGCCAGCGCCTGGGATTCCGAAAACGTCTTCAATTCCTTCTTTTTCCAAAATTTGTACAATCGCTTCTGCTACTAACATATCGTTCCCTCCAAGTTATTTCACTCTGTGAAATAGGTTTTTGTTTTTGTGTAACCACAGTTTAGCAGAGCTATTTTTCGCTGTCAACAACTTTTGAAATTTAATTTCTCTTAGTGAAATTAAAATTGAGTAATTATGTGGGATATGGTAAACTACAATCAAGAGAAAACCTTTTACGAAGGGGGATGAACAATGTGATCGAAAAAAAAGTCAAAAAAAATCAATCCGTCGAAAAAGTACTGCAGATCATCGAATTACTGGTGTCTCAAGGCGGTGAAATGCGGTTGCAGGACATCGCTGACCAAGTGAATTCACCCAGCAGCACCGTATTGCGTTATTTAAGCACGTTGAGTTCCTTCGGCTATGTTTACCAAAATGCCGACTCATCCAAATATGCACTTACCTTGAAATTGGCCCAACTGGGTAGCCTAGTGAGCGGACAATATGATATCCGTAACTTGGTCCATGACGATTTGGTCGCGCTATCGAAAGAATTCCAGGAATCTTCCTGTTTGGCTATCGAAGAAGATCATGAAGTGGTTTACAT
>NZ_JBAWAZ010000152.1:0-18913 GCF_049589555.1 Trichococcus sp. | reverse complement strand
ATAATAGGATTTCTGCTATAAAATAACTTTGTTGATAACTTATTAACCTGATATTATTCATGACAGCTTTGGCGCTTCCGAATGCCTGTGGACATCCTGTGTATAAGTCGGTTTGATTTCGCTGATTTCTTCATTCCCGTTTGAACATTTGTTTGATTAGTGTATTTATGAAATAATGTCCTTTATTTTGGATGAATTTACTATTATTTTAATGAAAATTGCCGGATTTTGAATAGGTTACCCATATATCCAGCAATTAGTCATTCCTGCTCGTTTGCAAATGCTCTACAGAAGTCAGTTGATCATAATGAAATCCTTCTGTGGATAAAGATCAGGAAATAGTTTTCCACATCCTATTTTTGAATGTACAATAAGTCCCGGAATCCTTGTCATATATCCTTTTGTGGATAACGGAAAAACAAAAATATAATCAGCCTGTGTACAACCTACGTCATTCCAGTGAAATCAACTACGTCGATGAAATCATCTCATCAATATAGTATGCAAAAGAGGGTCAATTGCTCTTCCAGCACCTAACTTTAATTTTGATTCATCGCAATTTGCCCAATCATTATACGGGGATGAAGCTGGTGAAGCGAGATGATTCACCCCACCAAACACCAAAAAACGGTAAACGCCCTAAGCCTAAATTTGCAGGAAGGGCGACGTCATCCGTCGTAAATCGATGGGTGGCAAGCTAGTGACTTTGGTCATGTGTCGTTGATGAATAACTTTATATTATCCATCATTTCAATTCAGCTGCACCTAGGAATATAGAGCTCGAACGAAAACCCCGACTGTAAAGATGACCTATTTTGAATGGTGCCGTTCTGTTTTTATCTTTTGATGTGTATCCGCCATTACAATAGCTTTACGTGTTTATTTCTCAAGTCGGGACCTGATCATCTGCATCTATTACTAATTTCGATGGTTATAAATGCAATACCGGTAACTTTTTACGCACTGACGTTTGAAGAATCATGATGCTAAGTCCTTAGTTTATCTGCAAAATATATAATTGAACGAGTCTGATTTCGTGAGGTATCACTATCTGTTTTATGGCCCTTAAGATAAAAGGGGAGGTATGTCGCTGATATATGTTGTCCGGTATCGGGTAATCACAGGACGGTGATAGAAGGGAAGGTCTTACTTTTTGCTGGATTGGACACTGGAGGCATTCCCAAACAACTCAGTTCTTACTGCTTTCAGAAATGTTTTATTTATGAATCAGCTTACACGTCAGGCAATGGCATAGATCCGCAGGTGATCCTTTTTTTGGGAATCTCACTTTCTATTATTGAGAGCAATACCCACTACGGAAAATCTATTGGAGCAATCCAGAAGTTATTGTGCATCAAAAACAAAAACGGCGATAAAATGTTCCACGTGGAACATTTTATCGCCGTTGGTTTTTCTTTTATTGAAATCAGCGAAATTTGAGTCTCTGACCGCACCTGCATTCTTATTTGAAGTATCGCCCTCGTCTATGGGTGGTTCGCTCCCACAGAGTTATTATGGCCCGATCAGAGCATTATAGCGCCTAGCCTTATATCTCTCGATGGAGAATACCCAGCCCGTGCACCTGTGCTTATGGAAAAAATATTTTAGAATCTTTCTGCTAGCATGAAGAGTAGGTTAGGGCATTTAAATTGAGTATCCATGTATTGAGGGATGGATAGAATTATCGGAATAATCCTCTCAGAACGATGCAGCGAGCAGTTTGCTTCACCCGAGCATACGATTGTTCGACAGAAACGGATAGGTCGCTTCAAAAAAAATTGGTACCCGGAAGAGGTGAGAGGGGCGTTCTCATGATTCCGGCGCAACGCGAGTCCCTGTTCAGCTCCTGTTTTTGGGTACAAAAAAAGGAGCGCTCCTGGAAGCGACTCCCTTAATATTATTCTGCTAATGTAAATGGCATAAGAGCCATGATACGAGAACGTTTGATAGATACAGTCAAAGTTCTTTGATGTTTAGCGCATGTACCTGTTACACGACGAGGTAAAATTTTACCTTTTTCAGATATATAACGTTTCAATAAATCAGTCTCTTTGTAATCTACATGATCAATGTGGTTAGCACAGAAATAACAAACTTTTTTACGTTTGCGTCCGCCTCTGCTGTTACGTTGAAATGCCATGTCAATTCCTCCTTTTCCTAAACTAACCATTCTGTCCTAAAGACTAGAATGGTAAATCATCATCTGAAATGTCAATTGATTCTCCGTTTGATGAAAACGGATCAGCAGTTGAGTTAAAATCAGAAAAACCGTTTTGTTTCGGAGAAGAGTATTGATTATTATACTGTCCTTGGTTTTGGTTAGATTCAAAAGACTTGCTTGATCCGAAGTTTGCACTCGGAGCTGCTTGATTTGAAGAACCTGCGCCAGTTTCTCTCGGTCTTTGATCGGTAGTTGTTTTCGATTCCAACAATGTGAAATTATCTGCAACGACTTCAGTCACGTATACGCGCTGTCCTTGTTGATTATCATAATTCCTTGTTTGGATTCTGCCAGTGATACCGACTAAAGAGCCTTTACGAGTGAAATTCGCGAAATTCTCTGCAGATTTTCTCCAAATGACACAATTGATGAAGTCAGCTTCTCTTTCTCCTGCTTGGTTAGTAAACTGTCTGTTTACCGCAAGAGCGAAGGTTCCGACCGCTGTGCCGCTGGATGTATAGCGTAAATCAACATCTTTTGTAAGTCTGCCGACTAAGACAACATTATTAATCATTCATCTTACTCCTTTCAAAATGTTTCACGTGGAACACTTTACTTAGTTTCTTCTTTAACAACGATGTGGCGAATGATATCGCTATTGATCTTTGCTAGACGGTCGAATTCGTCGATTGCTTTAGCGTCTGAAGCAGAAATTTTCACGATATGGTAGATACCTTCACGAAAATCTTTGATTTCATAAGCTAAACGGCGTTTCGCCCAGTCTTTTGATTCAATAACTTCAGCGCCATTATCTGTTAAAATAGAATCGAAACGTGCGATTAATTCTGCTTTAGCTTCTTCTTCGATGTTAGGACGGATAATGTAGTTGATTTCGTAATTGCTCATTTGACTGTCACCTCCTTGTGGACTTTGGCCCTTACTTTTGTAAGAGCAAGGAGAGTACCTTTTCAGGATTACTCACATCTAAAGATTGTACCATATTTCATTTTTTATGGCAAGCCTTTTTTTCAGCCTCATTCAAAGAGGGCCAAAAAAATGGAGGAAACTGTCCTGGGACGGTTTCCTCCGTTTTTGCGCTATTAGCTTTAGTATCGAAGTTTTATTCTTCCGAATCTTCTTCATCCAACAGTTCATCTGCGAAATCGCTCAATTTATCGGCTATTTCGGATGTTTCCGCTGTATCTGGTGTATTTGCCTGTTCGGTAGCATCAGCTGCTTCTAAGGCGCTGTTTTCGCCTTCTGAGCCTACTTCTTCATTCAGAGGTGCCACAACTTCTTCATCCTCTTCGCGCTCAACTTTTGCCATTGTCGATACAATGGCTTCGCCATCAAGCTTGATCAAACGTACGCCCAGAGTGGCACGGCCAGTTTGGGAAATGGCATCCGCGTGGAAACGGATCATGACGCCTTTGTCCGTGATGATCATGATGTCTTCATCGCCGGAGACAGTCGTCAACCCTACCAATTTACCGTTTTTCTCAGTGATGTTGGCTGTTTTGACCCCTTTGCCGCCGCGTCCTTTGATGGCATATTCATCGGCTGCCGTACGTTTGCCGTAACCATTTTCCGTGATGATCAGAACTTCCGACTCATGTTTCAGCACATCCATGCCGACAACATAGTCGTTTTCTCTCAGTTTCACGCCGCGGACACCGGTAGCAGTTCTGCCCATATCACGGACGTCCTTTTCATCAAAGCTTACGGAGTAGCCGAAGTGCGTTCCGATGATGATGTTCTGGTTGCCGTCAGTCAAGGATACTTTGATCAACTCATCCTCATCCTTCAGGTTGATTGCGCGCAGACCGCTTTGACGGATATTTTGGAATTCAGTGGCGGATGTCCGTTTGACGGTACCCATCCGTGTCGTGAAGAACAAGTAATCCCCGTCTTGCGGGCCACCTTTGACATTGATGATGGCTTGGATTTTCTCGTTGGCATCCAAGTTCAGCAAGTTGATGATCGGCAAACCTTTTGCCTGGCGGCCGTATTCAGGCACTTCATAGCCTTTTGTTTTGTATACTTTTCCTTGGTTCGAGAAGTACAGCAACACATCGTGCGTCGATGCCGAAATCAGCGTTTCGATGAAATCATCATCATGGATGCCCATGCCTTGGACACCGCGTCCGCCGCGTTTTTGGGCCCTGAATTCGCTGTTCGGCAAACGTTTGATGTAGCCGTTATGGGTCAAAGTCAGGACGATGTCTTCCTCTTCGATCAAGTCTTCATCCTCAAGCGACAATACTTCTCCGACCAAAAGTTCCGTACGGCGTTTGTCGCCGAATTTTTCTTGGATTTCAAGTAATTCCGTATAGATGATGTCGAAGACACGCTTTTCATTCGCTAAAATATCAGCCAGATCAGCAATCAAAGCCATCAGCGCATCATACTCTGCTTCAACTTTTTCTCTTTCCAAACCGGTCAGACGCACCAAACGCATATCCAAAATGGCTTGCGCTTGTTTGTCGGAAAGACCGTATTTGTCGATGAAAATTTGTTTGGCCGCATCGCCATTGGTTGAACCGCGCAGAATCGCTACGATTTCATCGATGTGATCCAAAGCGATCCGCAAACCGGCCAAGATATGCGCACGGGCTTCCGCTTTTCGTTTATCGAAGGCGGCTCTTCTGCGGATGACTTCTTCTTGGTGTTCCAGGTAATGGACCAGAATCTGCTTGAGTCCCAGCACTTTAGGGATGCCTTTTACGATCGCCAACATATTGAAGCCGAAAGATGATTGAAGCGGCGTCAATTTATAGAGATTATTCAGAATGACGCCGGCACTGACATCCTTGCGGACATCGATGACAACACGCATGCCGTCGCGGTCGGATTCATCCGCCAAGTCGGTTATGCCTTCGATCCGTTTATCGCGGGCCAGTTCAGCAATCCGTTCGACCAATTTCGCTTTATTGACCATGTAAGGCAATTCCGAAATGATGATGCGTTCTTTGCCGTTTTTCAGGATTTCGACCTCTACACGTCCGCGGACAATGATTGAGCCTTTGCCCGTTTCATAGGCTTTTCTGATGCCTGATTTGCCCATGACGATACCGCCTGTAGGGAAATCGGGGCCAGGAACGGCCTCCATCAATTCGGCAGTCGTCGCATCCGGATCATTCATCAGGATATGCAGGGCGGAAATGACTTCCGTCAGGTTGTGCGGTGGGATATTTGTCGCCATCCCAACAGCGATACCGGAAGCTCCATTCACCAGCAGGTTAGGGAAGCGGGCCGGCAATACATCGGGTTCACTTTCGGAACCGTCATAGTTATCGTGGTAATCGACGGTATCCTTGTTGAGGTCACGCAGCATCTCCAAGGCGATTTTTGACATCCGCGCTTCGGTGTAACGCATCGCTGCGGCGCTGTCTCCATCGATGGAGCCGAAGTTTCCGTGTCCATCGACCAACGGATAACGGTAACTGAAATCCTGGGACATACGCACCATGGATTCATAGATGGCACTGTCACCGTGGGGATGGTACTTACCCATTACGTCCCCGACGATACGTGCGGATTTTTTGTGTGCTTTATCAGGCGTAACGCCCAATTCGCTCATACCGTACAGAATACGGCGATGGACCGGCTTGAGTCCGTCACGGACGTCAGGCAAAGCCCTGGCTACGATAACGCTCATGGCATATTCCAGGAATGAAGTTTCCATTTCATGGCTTAATTCCCTTTGTTCCATGGCTTGATCATTTATTTTTTCAATTTCATCAGACATTTAATTTCCAACCCCCTTTTAGATATCCAAGTTCTTCACGTAAACCGCATTTTCTTCGATGAAGTTCCTTCTTGGTTCTACATGATCCCCCATAAGCATGTTCAATGTTTCGTCGGCTTTGACGGCATCATCGACAGTCACTTGCAGGAAGTGACGGTTCTCAGGGTTCATGGTCGTATCCCATAATTGTTCTGCATCCATTTCTCCAAGTCCTTTATAGCGTTGGATGCTTGGTTTTGGTGATTCAGGGATGGATGCCAAGTACTCTTCCAGCTCTTGATCGGAATCGAGATACTTCTCTTTTTTGCCTTGCTTCACTTGATACAAAGGCGGTTGTGCGATATACACATATCCGGCTTCGACTAAAGGACGCATGTAGCGATAGAAAAGGGTCAGCAGCAACGTACGGATATGCGCGCCATCGACATCGGCATCGGTCATGATGACCAATTTATGATAACGGGCTTTGGCAACATCGAAGTCTCCGCCGAAGCCGGTACCCATCGCCGTAAACAGCGAACGGATCTCTTCGTTGGCAAGGATTTTGTCGATGGATGCTTTTTCTACGTTCAGGATCTTCCCGCGGATCGGCAGGATTGCCTGGAAGAAACGGGAGCGGCCTTGTTTTGCCGAACCTCCGGCTGAATCCCCTTCGACGATGAACAGTTCTGATTCCACTGGATTTTTGCTTGAACAATCAGCCAGTTTACCCGGCAGGTTGCTGATTTCCAATCCGCTCTTCTTGCGGGTCACTTCACGGGCTCTTTTGGCTGCTAAACGCGCACGGGCAGCCAACATGCCTTTTTCGACAATCTGACGGGCGACTTGCGGGTTTTCCATCAGGAATTTATCGAAGTACGTTGAAAAGAGTCGATCGGTGATGGTACGCGCTTCGGAATTACCCAATTTTGTCTTGGTTTGTCCTTCGAACTGCGGATCAGGATGTTTGATGGAGAGGACTAGGGTAAGGCCTTCACGTACATCTTCCCCGCTCAGGTTCTCTTCATTTTCCTTGATGATCTTATTGCGTTTCGCATAGTCATTGATGACACGGGTCAAAGCGGTCTTTGCACCGGATTCGTGGGTTCCGCCTTCATAGGTATGGATATTATTGGCGAAACTCAGAAAGTTTGTATGATAGCCATCCGTATATTGTATGCCAACTTCAACTTGGATATCGTCCTGTTCGCCTTCGATGTAAATCGGCTCTTCGAAAAGGACTTTTTTGTTGCGGTTCAGAAACTCGACGTAACTCTTGATTCCGCCTTCGTAATAATAGTCTTGTTCCACAGGTTCTTCTGGACGTCTGTCCGTGATGGAAATGTTCAATCCTTTGTTCAAGAAAGCCAATTCCCTGACACGTACGGCCAGTTTTTCAAACTCAAAGACAGTCGTTTCCTTGAAAATTTCCGGATCGGGCAGGAAACGGACCTCCGTACCATGCTTATCGGTATCTCCCGTGATGGTCAAATCGGATGTGATGTCCCCGCGTACGAACGTTTGCGTATAAATTTTATTGTCTTTATAGACGTTTACGGTCAATTCAGAAGACAAGGCATTCACGACGGACGCGCCAACACCATGGAGACCGCCTGAAACTTTGTAGCCTCCACCGCCGAATTTTCCGCCTGCATGAAGAACGGTGAAGACCGTTTCTACAGCGGGGCGGCCAGTCGTCGCTTGGATATCGACTGGAATACCACGGCCATTATCGGTTACGGTTATGCTATTGTCTTTTTCGATTATTATTTCAATTTTCGTCGCAAAGCCGGCCAGCGCTTCATCGATGGAATTATCCACGATTTCCCAGACCAAATGGTGCAGACCTGCGCCACTGGTGGAGCCGATGTACATCCCAGGACGTTTGCGGACTGCTTCCAGTCCTTCCAGGACCTGGATCTGACTGGCATCATATTCTTTTGCTCGTTCCGCTTTGTTCATTTCGTTTTCTGCCATTCTGTTACACACCTTCCATTTCTACTTCACCGTTTTTTATATGGTAGATAGTCGGTTCGTCTATCTTATTCTTTTTTATGCCATCCAAACTGGTTGTCGTCAAAAAGGTCTGGACCTTTTTCTCGATCGCTTTCAGCAGATGGGTCTGGCGTTCATCATCCAATTCTGACAGGACATCATCCAACAACAGGATCGGATACTCCCCCAGGACCTCATTCATGCATTCGATCTCCGCCAATTTGAGACTGAGGACAGTCGTTCTTTGCTGCCCTTGCGAGCCGTAGTTTTGGACATTACGCCCGTTCACCTGAAAAATCAGGTCATCGCGGTGCGGACCGAAAAGGGTGACCGCCTGATCTCTTTCCCGGCTTTTCCCTTGGCGGAACGCTTCCATCAGTTTCAAAAAAAGAGCGTCTTTATCCATCTCGTCAGACAACTCGATGTTGGATTTGTAGGCGATCGTCAATTCTTCCCGCTCCAAAGAAATCTCTTTGTGCAGCGGTTGGGCCCAAGCTTCCAATTTTTTGATGAACTGCAGACGGTAGACCAACAGATCGGCACCCAAAATGGCCAATTGCTCAGTCAGCACATCCAAATAGACTTCATCCTTGGCTTTGCCGGTCACCAACTGCTTCAGATAAAGATTCCGTTGCTTCAGTATCCGCTGATATTGCACAAGATCATGCAGATAGACCGGGTTCATCTGGCCCAGCTCCATATCCAGGAATTTTCTCCGGTTGGCGGGTGCGCCCTTCACTAAATTCAGGTCTTCCGGGGCGAACAGCACGACGTTCAGTTGGCCGATGTATTGGCTCAGTTTTTTTTGTTCCAGGTGATTGACTTTGGCAATCTTGCCTTTTTTGGAAAAAATGATTTCCAAAGGGAAGGTAGAAACCCTTTTTTGGATTTTGCCGGTTATCTTGGCGGAATCTTCTTGCCAACGAATCATCTCTTTTTCGTTTGACGTGCGCGGACTCCTTGCCAAAGCCAATGCATAGATTGCTTCCATGAGATTGGTTTTGCCTTGCGCATTCTCACCCAAAAACACATTGATGCCATCTGAAAAGGACACGGAAAGAGACGGATAATTCCGAAAATTTTGCAGCGTCACTTCTTTCAGGATCATGCTTCGGACTCACTGTTGTCTTGCTCAGCCTCTTCTTTATCCGATTTTGTTGACTGGATGAAGAAAGTGCCTTCACCAGGGATGTCGATCATCGTACCGGGAAACAATTTGCGGCCTCTGCGGTCTTCTTTTTCGTTATCTACGTACACCACATATTCTGAAAGGAACCATTTGGCCATTCCGCCGCTGGAAATCAGATTGACATGTTTCAGTAGTTGACCAAGAGTAATGAACTCTGCATCAATATTCACAATATTTTTCAAGAAATTCACCTATTTTCCAATAAAATAAGCGTGGAAAATAAAATCCACGCAACAACGCTCATTAATATGTTCATTATACTATTTTTTTTGATCAATTTCAAATTTTCGTGAAAAAAAAGGCCCTTATTTCGATTTTTTTCGAAAACAATACAAATTAGCTATATCCAAACGAAAGCGTCTATAGGCTTATAAATTAAAAATTCGCGTTTTTCGGTCATTTTATCTTTAGCCGAACAAATGCAGCATATGCAGACTTTCTTCCTATGGGAAAAACGGCTGGTCCATGCGTTTTCATTTTTAGATAAGCAAAAAGCAAGAAAACGATCGGATCGTCTCCTTGCTTTTTGGATTTTACCAATCGAATCAATAAGTTCTTACAGGCGTGATCAATTGGATGAACGAATTATCGTTATCGTCTTCACGATCTGCCGGCACAACCGTGAATGGGCGTACAGCCGAAGTGAAATTGACTTGGACATCCTGTTGGCCGAATGTGCGCAGCGCATCCTTCATGTAATCGGGATTGAAGGAAATGATCAGCGGATCGCCACTGGCGGACTCATAAGCCAAGGATTCTTCCACATTGCCGACTTCAGGAGAGTTTCCTGATAACTCGACTTTGTTTGCGTCGATGGACAATTTGACGACGTTGTTTTTTCCTTCATGCGAAAGCAGGGAGGCACGGTCGGTAGCCTGCAGCAAATCATAGGCATTCAGGACAATCTGCGTGCTGGAGCTGGCCGGAATCAAGCGGTTTGTATCTGGGTAGTAGCCTTCCAGCAAGCGCGAGTAGAAATAAACATTTTCGGCTTTGAAAAGGACTTGGTTCTCCGTGATCATCATTTCGATGGTCGCTTGGTTCTCAACGATCCGTGAGAGTTCCACCAAGCTTTTTCCGGGAATGATGACATTGTAGGTTTTTTCCAGCTGTGATTCCGGAGCTGCGATCGAGATGACGCGCTGGCTTAAACGATGGCTGTCCGTAGCGACAGCTGTCAATTTCCCATCTTGGATGGTCATGTTCACCCCAGTCAAGATCGGACGGCTTTCCTGTGTCGACGTTGCGATTACCGTATGCTGGATCACTTGTTTGAATAAAGCCGTAGGCAAGGTGATGACTTCATTCGAATCGATAACCGGGAAATTCGGATAGTTGTTTACATCGATTCCGTTGATGGTGAAAGATGCTTTTGCAGAAGTGATGTTTGTCTGGAAATGATCTTTGACTTCAATCGTGATTTTTTCATCAGCTAATTTTTTGACGATTTCACTGAAGAAACGAGCCGGCAGGACGATGCCGCCTTGTGTGTGGATTTCGATCTGATTATTCTCTTCCGATACAGGAATCAGCGTTTCGATGGAAATATCCGAGTCGCTTCCGCTCAGTACGATCCCATTTTCATCAGCACTGATTTTTACCCCTGTCAAAATAGGGATTGTCGTTCTGCTGGAAATAGCTCTTTGTACGTCAGATAAGTGTTTGATCAAAACCTGACGATTAATGGAAAATTTCATAATAAGGGACCTCCGATGGTTATTCATATAAATTAAATAATATTAGTAATAGTAGTAGGGCCTGTTCATACTGTGGATAAGTGAAAGAAGCTGACAAAACCAATCGTTTTCCACCTGTGGATAACGTGTTCGTAAATGGCGTCTTAGTTATTGGCTTATCCACAATGCGCGAGAGGATCATTTTTTCAGACTGTTTTGGATCGTCTCGATTTCGCGTTGCAGAACAGGGTCTTTTTTTACGGAAAGGGCAATCTTGTCATGCGCATGAATGACGGTCGTGTGGTCCTTGCCGCCGAATTCGGAACCGATTTTAGGCAAGGAATTGTCCGTCATCACCCGGGAAAGGTACATGGCGATTTGTCTTGGCACCACGATTCCCTTGGTGCGCTTCTTGCCTTTCAATTCCTCGACGGTCACATGGTAATATTTCCCTACCGCTTGCTGGATGGCATAGATGGATAAAGCTTTTGGTTTTTCGGAAGGCATGATGCTCTTCAGGGCGTCCGCTGCCAAACTGGTGGTGATGTCGGTCCCTTGTATCGCTGAATAGGCTTGAACCCGGACAAGGGCGCCTTCCAGTTCCCTGATGTTGGAATCTATCTGCCCTGCGATGTAGCTGAGGGTGTCATCAGGGATTTCCAGGCGCTCGCTGTTGGCTTTTTTGCGCAGAATGGCGATGCGTGTCTCCAGATCGGGCGGTGTGATATCAACCGATAAGCCCCAAGCAAAACGCGAGACGAGCCGTTCCTGCAGTTTCGGGATCTCGTTCGGCAAGCGATCGCTCGTCAGCACGATTTGTTTGCGTTCATCGTAAAGCGCATTGAAAGTATGGAAGAATTCTTCCTGCGTTCCTTCTTTGTCGGCAAAAAATTGGATATCATCGACCATCAATAAGTCGACGCTGCGGTATTCATTGCGGAATTGCTCTTGCGTCCGATTCTGGATGGAATTGATGAAATCATTGGCGAACGTTTCGCTGCTGACGTATTTTACCCGTGCGGTTGGCCGCAGTTGCAGCATTTGATGGCCGATTGCATGCATCAAATGGGTCTTGCCTAGGCCTACTCCTCCATAGAAGAAGAGCGGGTTGTAAATTGTACCTGGTTCCTCCGCCACGACGAGGGCAGCTGCATGAGCCATCTGGTTTCCTTTTCCTATAACAAAGGTGTCAAAGGTATACTTGCTGTTCAGTTGGGCATCCTTGAAGAGACGATTGTTGTTGGTGCGTTTTATGGTCGGTTTTGCAATATCGGGCATTTCCTCGTTCTTGATCATAAAAATGGGAGTCAGTTCTTTGCCGCTGAATTCGTAGATGCCTTCGACAATTCTGCTCATCAAATTATTTTGCCAATAATCTTTATGTAAAGAAGAGGGAACTTCGATGATGATATTCGTATCAGTCAGTCGGACCGGGACTGCGCTGTCTATCCAAGTATCGTAGCTGACTTTGGACAGTGATTCTTGAAATTTTTCTTGCAGATAACGCCATAATGAATAGATGTCATCCAAATGGGACACCTCCTTTTAGTGAGTCCTTTTTATTTTAGCATTATATCAAAAAGTTTTCCACAACTCTTTTCAGCTGTGAATAAAACAATTAACCGGTGTATAAATAGTTGTCCACAGGCTTGGGGAGGGTGTGGACAATCCTTGTTGATGAAGCAGTTGTCCACGGTCAGTTGTGGAATGATGTTTTTCTGGATTGGTGATTGTTACAGCGTTTGGCACACTTTTCCACAGGTTTGATGGGTGGGGTTTCGGGAGAAATGCACACGCTGTAGGAATGTGGATAAATCGGGTCGAAGGTGTGAGCAATCAGGGAGGTTGCAGGAGTTATCCCGTGGCATTGTGCATTAAAAAAAAGGTTGTGGATAATTTTATTTTGATGAGAATCCAATTTTTTTCAAGAAAGGTATTTTATCTTTCAATGTTTTGTGCTATTATATCTCAGTGAGTTCAATAAAATGAACCAATTTTACTTGACAGGTCACATTCTGTCTCTTTATAATGTTAATGGACTGTCTAAACAGTGAAATATAACCTATTTGAAAGATAGTTTATCAGGAGGTGTAAAGATCAATGAAAAGAACATACCAACCTAAAAAACGTCACCGTCAATCTGTTCATGGTTTCCGTAAACGTATGAGCACAAAAAACGGCCGTAGAGTATTAGCAAGAAGACGCGCTAAAGGCAGAAAAGTTATCTCTGCATAGATCACTGACCGTTTCAGTGGTCTTTTTTTTTAAGTATTTCGAAAAATGTAAAAATGTCTTTCTTAAATGGAGAGTATGACAAATGTGTCCAACAGAACCGAAAGCAGAGATGCCTCGGGAGTGAGTTCATATTTGTGATGATAACGGAGAGAGAAATTTTTCTGTTTTTCTCCATTTGGGGGAGATTTTTTTGCATGTTATGATTGCAGATTTGAGGGAAGAACATGAGGAAATCTTTTCGTGTTAAGAAAGAAAAAGAATTTCAGAAAGTATTTCATAATGGTGTGTCAAAAGCGAACCGCCAATTCGTGATCTATGTGCTCGATAAAAAGGAACAACCGCATTTTCGGGTCGGTTTGTCCGTCGGGAAAAAAATCGGCAATGCCGTGGTGCGGAACGCAGTCAAAAGAAAAATCCGCCAGGCACTCACGGAATTGAAGGCAGATTTGGTTCAGGATATTGACTTCATCGTGATCGCGCGCAAACCGGTTGCTGAAATGTCGGCTGCGGAAGTCAAGAAGAGTCTGGTCCATGTCCTTAAGCTTTCCAACCTTTTGAAAAACAAATAAACTATATTATTCCTATTAAGGAGGAGTTCTCTTGTCAAAGCGTAAGCGATTACTTTTTACACTCAGCTTATTTGCTGTTATGATGGTTTTATCAGCGTGTGGAACGGAACCCATCACCTCGGATAGCACCGGTTTTTGGGATCGTTATGTTGTTTTTAATTTCTCCAACATGATCGTGTGGTTGTCCGATCTATTTTTCAGTAATTATGGCCTGGGAATCATTGCCTTCACGATCATCATCCGGGTTATCCTGTTGCCGCTCAATCATTTCCAGACGAAGAGCACGAAAAAAATGTCGGCTGTTCAACCGCAGATAAAAGCGCTGCAGGCAAAATATGCTTCTAAAGACCGGGAAACGCAGGAACATCTGCAGAAGGAAGTTTCCAAGCTGTATGCAGACAACGATGTGAATCCTTATATGGGTTGTTTGCCTGTTTTGGTTCAGATGCCTGTCTTGATGGCGTTGTACCAAGCAATCAGCAGAACTGAAATTTTAAAAAGCGGCAGCTTCCTATGGATGAACTTGGGAGAACGCGATCCATTCTTCATTCTGCCGGTAGTAGCCGCCATCCTGACGTATGCCACAAGCAAACTGACGATGATGTCACAGACGGAAGCGAATCCTGCGACAAAATCGATGACGTACACGATGCCGATCATGATTTTGATGATGGGTATCAACTTCCCGAGCGCCTTGTCATTGTACTGGGTAGCAAGTAATGCCTTCTCAGTCGGACAGACGCTGATGCTGAACAACCCATACAAGGCCATCCGCGAGCGCGAACAAGCGGAAGCAGAAATAAAAGCGCGCGAAAAAGCATTGAAGAAAGCTCAAAATCCTAAAAAGAAAAAGAAAAACTAGTTATACTTTGAAGTAGGAAAGGATGACATTCTATTATGGATAAAGTAATTGCGAAAGATACGACCGTTGATAAAGCGATTCGCAAAGGTCTGGATTTGTTGGGCGTAGATAGCCATGAAGCCGATATCGTCGTAATCTCTGAAGCTAAAAAAGGGATTTTTGGATTCGGACAAAAAGAGGCAGTTGTGGAAATCACGCGCAAAGAGATCAGGGACTTTGATGAAGCAGGAGATATCCAATTAGCTGAAATCGAGGAGACAGTCGAAGATATCGTAGAAGATCTTGAAGAGGATTATCCGGAAACTGCGGAAAAGATATTGGCTGATCGACCTGAAATCGATAGCGTGATTTCTTCCGATGAGGATGAAGAAGCCGAAGAATATGAAGATTATGATGAAGAATCCGGTCGCGATGAAGCGATTGCCGCAGTGACCGAGTATCTTACTTCGGTATCTGAAGCATACGGGGCTCCTGCGATCGTAACGGTCGAAGAGAAGAACAATATGCTGATTTTCCAAATGGAAAGCGAAAAGCCAGGCTTATTGATCGGCAAATTCGGAAAAATCGTCAATGCTCTCCAGATATTGGCGCAAGCGCTGGTGCAACGCTATGTGCGTCGACGCTTGTCCGTAATCGTTAATGTCGGTGACTACCGTGAGCGCAGAGCTGCCGTATTGGAAAGCATCGCCGATCGTACTGCGGAACGCGTCATCAAAACGAAACAGCCCGTTTTCCTTGAGCCGCTGCCTGCTTTTGAAAGAAAACAGATCCATGCGCGTTTGAGCCAGAATAAACGCATCAAAACCCATTCCGAGGGCAAAGAGCCGCATCGTTATTTGGTTGTTGAGATAGCGGAATAAGCGTACATCCAAAAACCTTTACCAGGGATCAGCTCGATTCCCGGTGAAGGTTTTTTTGTCTTGCCGCTTTTCTTGCTGCCTAGCATTCAGCAGAGGTCGCAAATTATGCAAAGATGGATTAGACTAAAGATAATACAAACGGAAACGAGGGGTAATATGGAAGAGTTCAAGGCTTTATGGGCGGAAAATATAGATGCGAAAGTGGAAACGACGGTCAGAACATTCAAGAAAGAGGACTTGCCTGAAGGGGAGGTGCTGATCGAAGTGCATTATTCGAGCGTCAACTACAAGGACGGGCTGGCCGGAACCAATCCGAAAAGCGGGGTCATCCGCAATTATCCCATGATTTTGGGGATCGATCTGAGCGGCGTGGTCATGGAATCGCTCGATCCGGCTTTCGGGGCAGGGGATAAGGTAATCGTGACTGGCTACGGTTTAGGGGTGAATCATTTCGGCGGATTCAGTCAATATGCCCGGGTCCCAGCAGCCTGGGTCGTTCCGTTGCCGGAAGGATTGAGTTTAAGGGAAGCAATGATCATCGGAACGGCCGGTTACACAGCGGCGGAATCAGTGGATGCTTTGGATAAACAAGGCATCCAGCCTCAAACGGGTACTGTTTTGGTGACTGGGGCTTCCGGCGGTGTCGGCGGGATGGCGATCGCTATGTTGAAGCGTCTAGGGTATACGGTCGAAGCTGTGTCCCGCAAAAAAGCGGACTGTATGGATTATCTGAAGGGACTGGGTGCTGAAGCGGTTCTCCATCCTGATGAAGTGGCGCTGGAGAAGAAGCGGCCATTGGCGCAGCAGCGTTGGGCGGCAATCGTCGATCCGGTCGGCGGTCCGATGCTGCCTGATTTGCTGGCGCAGCTGCACTACGGCGGCTGTCTGGCTTTGAGCGGAAATGCCGGCGGAATCGCATTCGAGGCGACCGTACTGCCGTTCATCCTGAGGGGCGTCAAACTTGTTGGGATCGATTCGGTGAACCATCCGTACGCTGAACGCATCAAGCTTTGGGAGCGGATGGCAAGCAATCTGAAGCCGGAAAATCTGGAGTTGCTGGCCGAACAGGAAATCGCATTGGAAGATTTGCCGGCAGCTTTCAGGAAAATCATGGACGGAAAGATGCACGGGCGTACGTTGGTGAAAGTGAAGCAAGGGATATGATCGGCTTGGCATAATCAAGAGAAACGGCAAGGGAATGGGCCATCCGATCCTGTAGCCGTTTTTTTTTTTTTGATTGTGTTGTCCAGCTTGTTAACGCTTTATAAAATGCGGAAAACCGATAACTTGTATATACAAGTAAAAGTGCAGCGAACGGAAAACGTTTGCATTGTAAAATATTTCGAGGTAGAATAGAAATGTCAGGAACATGTATATACAAGTTGAGGAGGAGAAAAAATGGTAGATTTCAACAAAGACGCAAAGGATTTGCTGGAATATATCGGAGGACCCGATAATATTTCTGCAGTCAGTCACTGTGCCACTCGGATGCGTTTCGTTCTGAATGATCCGGCTGCCGCCAACATCAAGAAGATAGAAGACATACCCGCAGTAAAAGGAACCTTCACCCAAGCAGGACAATTTCAGGTCATCATCGGTAATGAAGTGCCACAATTTTATAACGAGTTTGCGAAGGTATCCGGCAAAGAGGGTGTCTCAAAAGATGAGGCAAAAGCAGCAGCCAAGCAGAATCAGAATGTCGTGCAGCGTGCCATGGCTGTTCTGGCGGAAATCTTTACACCGCTGATTCCGGCAATCGTAGTAGGGGGTCTTATCCTCGGGTTCCGCAACGTGCTTGAAGGGATCAATTTCGCCAATGGCACAATCGTTTCCAATTCGCAGTTCTGGACAGGCGTCAATGATTTTCTTTGGCTGATCGGTGAAGCGATTTTCCACTTCTTGCCAGTCGGCATCACTTGGAGCATCACGAAAAAGATGGGCACTACGCAAATTCTGGGTATCGTTCTAGGGATCACATTGGTATCACCGCAATTATTGAATGCCTATGGTGTCGCCGGTGCGGAAGAGATTCCGTTCTGGGATTTCGGTGCCTTCACGATCAACAAAATCGGTTATCAAGCACAAGTCATTCCGGCCATGTTGGCTGGTTTCGTCCTGGCCTACCTGGAGATCTGGCTGCGTAAATGGATTCCGCAGTACATTTCGATGATTGTTGTTCCGTTGTTGTCCTTGGTTCCTACTGTCATCATCGCGCATACGGTGTTGGGTCCTATCGGTTGGACGATCGGGCAATGGGTTTCCGAAGTCGTCTATGCCGGATTGACAGGGGACTTCAGATGGCTGTTCGGTCTGTTCTTCGGTACGCTCTATTCACCGCTCGTCATCACGGGGCTTCACCATATGTCCAATGCCATCGACCTGCAGCTTATCGCCGATTTCGGCGGCACGAACCTGTGGCCGATGATCGCTCTTTCGAATATCGCACAAGGATCGGCAGTTATGGCGATCATCTTCCTGCACAGAGGGAATGAGAAAGAGGAACAAGTTTCCATCCCGGCCGCCATCTCCTGCTACTTGGGCGTAACCGAGCCGGCCATGTTCGGGATCAACATCAAATACATCTATCCGTTCGTTGCAGCGATGATCGGATCCGGGATCGCCGGTTTGGTCGCTACGACCTTCAACGTCATGGCGAACAGTATCGGAGTCGGCGGGATTCCCGGTTTCTTGAGCATCCAGACCGATTCGATGGCGATGTTCATCGTATGTATGGCCATCGCCATCGTCGTGCCGTTCCTGTTGACGATTGTGTTCGAAAAGAAACAACTTTTCGTTCCCAAAGGTGAAGTCGAGGATGCACCGGTTATCCAAACGCAAAAATAAAAAGTGAATTACTGGAGGCAAAAAGCTGTTAGTGAAGCTTTTTGCCTTCAGTCATAGTGAGAAGACAGGGGGCTTTACAATGGAAGACTTTCAAAAAAAAGTGATCTATCAGCTTTATCCAAAATCATTCAAGGACTCCGACGGCAACGGCATCGGTGATATCCAAGGGATCATCAGCAAAGTGCCTTATTTGGCGGAACTGGGCATCGATATGATCTGGATGAATCCGATTTTCGTATCCCCGCAGATGGATAACGGGTATGACATCACTGATTATTATGCCATCGATCCTGTTTTCGGCACGATGGCAGATTTTGAAGAACTGATCCGGAAGCTGAAGCAGCACGGTATCGAAATCATGTTCGACATGGTGTTCAACCATACGTCGACTACGCATGAGTGGTTCCAGAAAGCGTTGGCCGGTGACAAAGCGTACCAGGATTATTACATCATCCGCGATCCGAAAGCAGACGGCAGCCTGCCGACCAATTGGGGTTCGAAATTCGGCGGGGAGGCGTGGGCACCTTTCGGGGATACCGGCAAGTACTATCTGCACCTGTTTGATGTCACGCAGGCGGATCTGAATTGGCGCAATCCGAAAGTGCGCCAGGAACTGCAGAAAGTCGTCAATTTCTGGCTGGAAAAGGGCATCAAAGGCTTCCGATTCGATGTATTGAACCTGATCGGCAAGGATGTCGCGTTGGTGGACAGCCAAGGAAGCAACGAGAAGAGTCTCTACACGGATCGTCCGATCGTCCATGACTATATCCACGAGCTGAATCAGGCATCGTTCGG
>NZ_JBAWAZ010000151.1:0-1861 GCF_049589555.1 Trichococcus sp. | reverse complement strand
AGTTATCAAGTGCCTGAGGGCATGAATGTACACGCTGTCAGTAGTGCCGATAAACGGAAATGAATGATCAACAATTTTTACAAAAGAGAGGGAGAATAATGATGAAAAAGAAATTATTATTTACAATCGCTTCAACGATGCTGGTGTTCCCGTTGATTACAGGATGCGGAGAAGAAGCCACAAGTACGGACGGAGAAGTCCAAGGTGATTTGGTTATCTGGGAACATGACCCTAGTTTTGAAGAACCTGTACAAACGCTGGTGGATGAGTTCAATAAAGAATACCCAGACGTCAATATTGAGGTGGAAGCCAAGTCAGGGAGCGACTATTACTCGCTGTTGACGACATCCCTTCAATCAGGCAGCGGCCCTGATTTGTTCTGGACGAACGGAACAGCAACAGAAAATATGCAAACCTATGTCGAACAAGAAAAGGTTGCTGATATTTCAGACATAGTTGATTTGAGCGAACTGTCCGAAGAGTCGTATGACTTAGCCAAAATCGATGACAAAACGTATTCGGTTCCTTGGATGACCTTTGATGCAAGAGCTGTTTATTACAACAAAGATATTTTTGAAGAATTAGGCATCACTGAACCAAAAACATTCGATGAATTTGAAGCGATGCTTGCAAAGATAAAGGACAATGGCTATGTGCCGATTTCGTTATCCGGTTTGAGTTCATGGCAGCTGTTGTGGGTCTATGAAGTGCTGTTGGCATCACAATATCCAGAATACACGAAGGGCTTCGATGATTATTCTGTAAAAGCAGATTCAGATGAAGCAAGAGCAGCATTGGACAAAGTTGTTGAATGGGCAGAAAAAGGCTACTTCGGCGATGGATTCAAAGGTGTGGACAGCAATGGACAAACCCTGGCGTTTACGACAGGCAAAGCTGCGATGACCATCGATGGCTCTTGGATGGTGCAAACGATCGAAAAAAATAATCCGGATCTGAATTTTGGCGCTTTCCAAATTCCATCCAATGATGGAACGAAGACAATGATGGGATCATTCGCCAACGGGTTCTCGATGAATGCCGATACAGAAAACAGTGCTGCAGCAGAAGCATTCCTGCAATTCTGTGCAACGAAGGAAGCACAAGAGATTTGGGTGAAAGAATTACATGCCGTTTCAGGCGACTCAGAAATCCCATCGGCTGAAGGTGTTGCCCAAGAAATTTCGAATGCAGATCAAGTGGTAGGCACTTGGCAGTCGATGTTGACAAAACACTCCTCTGGTTCAAACTCTGCTGCTTCCGTTTGGGAAGAGGAAGGAACAGCAATTTTTGGAGACAAACTTACTGTGGATGAATTGATGGACAAAATCGGCGCAGCCATGGATTAACCCAACCGGAAAATTTGATCCATCGTTTTGAATCAGCATCCGTTCAATCTCTTCAATGACTGGACGGATGCTGCATTACAAAGCGCCAGGACGTGCGACCGACAAGATGTTGAAATTTTCAGCAAAAGGAGTTTACCCATGAAAAATCTATTGAAAAGCAAGCCTCAGATAGGGTTTATCCTACCAGGCTTTCTGATATATACAATCTTTGCAATCATCCCCATTTTTTCAGCCATGTACTACAGTTTTTTTGAATGGCCGGGAATCGGGGAGAAAACCTTTGTTGGCCTTGATAACTTTATTACGCTGTTTACCGATGAAACGGTGGCCCCGATTTTCTATAATGCGTTGTTCAACAACCTGAAATATATATTGTGCATCTGGTTCGTCATCACACCTGTACAATTCATATTGGCATATATCCTCTTCATCAAAATCCGCGGCGCCCAGTATTTCAAGTTGATGCTGTTTTTGCCTTACGTAATCAGTTCAACCATCATCGGATTCTTCACTAC
>NZ_JBAWAZ010000150.1:0-1641 GCF_049589555.1 Trichococcus sp. | reverse complement strand
GTTGAAATCTACTCGATACCTTACTTGATAGGTACTCGATACCCCCAGTTATTCATTATTAACTTAACCTTTTACAATAACTAGACCTATTCGGGTCCTTTCAAAGTATAAAATTTATGAGGGTCTTTTGGATGGGAAAAATTGATATTTTAAAATTTGGGACCACGAATTGAACCTACTCCCTATACCTCCGCACAATTCCCAATATCTCCTCCCCATATTTCTCACACTTAACTTCCCCAAACCCAGAAATCTTCCTAAGCTCTTCCAAACTTCTTGGCATAGCCGCAATCAACGCCTCCAGCTGCGCATTATTGAAAATGTAATAAGCTTTAATGCCTTCCGCTTTGCTGGTCTCATACCGGTATTGTTTCAAAGCCTGATACAACGGCGTTTCATCAACCGCAACATCTACTCCACCATCCACTTCGCTATCTACAATTGCATCACTCTGCTCAAATCCGCCACCCACCAAATACCTCTCCGTATAACCAACAGGATTCTCCTTATGCAACCCCACAAAAAAGTCCGCCATCTCATACATCTCTTTTTCCGACGACGCCAAATCCTTGCTTTCGCGGATCAATCTCTTGATGTACTCAATCAACTGATCACTCCGAATAATCTGATCTTTCACATTTTTCGGAGCGTTCTTCAGGTTAATGACCGTTTTGGGATTAGCGAGAACAATCACGGATTTATGGAAATCACCGAAGGATTTCTCGAGTGCTACCCGCATCAAGGGATTTTTCTTGTTTCCTAGCCGTAGCTGTTTGATCATCTCCATATGCCGCACATTTTGCGTGATTGGGCTGTAGATGCCTTCCTTTTTGCGTTTTCCGTTGAAGTCCAGCTCGCGAATGAACTCGCCCCGGCTGTTCACTTCAAGATTGCCGAAAAGGTTTTTGCATTCGACGACGAGGCAAAACTTCGTGGTGATGATGAGGTAGTCGATCTGCACTGACAATCCCTCGTGCTCGAGGCGCAGATCGTGCAGGACGACGATCGGCAGGTAGCTGTTGTTCAGCTCAAACGCGACGCTCTCCTCCCCGGCAATGCCGTACGCGAGCAGCTTCATATCGCGCTCAATCCGCGGCTTCACCCTGTCCGGCGCGGTGGCGTAAAGCTGCTGCAACCGCTCCAGTTGCTTCTTCGCATCGCTGTCGGCCTTGTAGAAATCCGGTTTCTTCAGACCCACCGGCTTTTGCGTAACCATTTCTTTGATAGAATCAAAAACTCCCATCGTAATCCTCCGATCCCGTTCATTATTTGTTTTCGCGCAAATGGAAAATGATAAATGTGTGCCCGAAAATTTCCGGTTAACCGACAAATCCCCCGCCCGAGAAAAAAACCCATGCTGCCGATGCGAAACACTCTGCTCATCAAGGGCTAGCGAAACATTTTTCAATTTACCCAAAATAATTAGTTCACTATCAATTTTACTATACTCACCAAAATTACACTACGATTAAAAAAAATATTCATTGTCTACCGATTGTGTGTTCCGACGAAGGACGGCTTCGCAAGAGAACAGAATCCTAAAAAACTATCACCTCCGACCACCGCGGCTTTGCCGGAGTTCAGCTACCTGAAACACAGAATCATCGCATTGAAAAAATGCACACAAAACCCCGCACTAAT
>NZ_JBAWAZ010000149.1:0-3244 GCF_049589555.1 Trichococcus sp. | reverse complement strand
TTTTACAGATGATAATTTTTGCGGGGAGGCATAAGGCCGAAGGAAACAAGCCCCACGACAACAGCAACTGCTAACGATGCAGCACCTGTCCACATGATTGCCATGATCGACGCGCTACCCACGACGATCCCCCCGATTGCAGCGCCTGCAGCGAAGCCGAACTGGATAAAGGTGCTGTTCAGACTCAGCATGATGCCGGACGCTTCGGGAGCGATGGAGACCAGATTAAAGTTCAGCGTCGGTCCGCATGCCCAGGCAGCGATGGCCCAGATCATCAGCATGGAAACGATGAGAATAACCGATTCGGAAAAGATCGGGATCAGCATCAACGCAAGGGCTTGGGCTATGATTCCACCCACCAGCGTGTGGGCGGCACCAAATCGATCCGCCAAAAATCCTCCAAGCTTGGATCCGATCAGACTCGCGATTCCGAGGAAAAGTAGAATCATACTGATGCGTGATTCCATCGACGGCATGACCGCCAGCAGAAATGGAGTCGTGTACGAATTGACCACCGAATAGGCGAAAAACATGAGGAACGACACGCTGAGTGCCATAAATATTTTCGGGTTCTTCAGCAATGCCAGTTGCGCGCTAAGCGGTATTGGCGCTTCGCCTGCCGCAGCCGGAATCATCCGGATCACGGCGAATATGGACAGTAGCGTCAGGATGCCAATGACCACAAAAATGATCCTCCAGTCAAATGCCGCAACCATAACGCGGGCAATCGGAACACCGATGACCAGAGCGGCGCTGGCGCCCATCGCCAGATTCGACAAGGCCATGGCCTGCCGTCCGGGTGGAGCCATCTTGGCAACGATCGCATAAGCGCTTATGTTGTAGATTCCGGTCCCAACCCCAAGCAGGCTGCGGGAAACCATCAGGAATCCGAACCCGGGCAGGGCCACCGTGGAAATCGTGCTGATCAGTACAGCAACAAGCCCAATCAGCAGTTGCTTGCGTCTGTCCATCTTCGCGGTCGCCATCATGAAAATCGGCGTGCCGATGGCGGAGGCCAGTGAAAAGGCTGTGATGACCTGCCCCACTGTCGATACCGAAACCCCCACTGACAAGGCCACTTTATCTAGGATACCCCCGATGACGAACTGCAACGTTCCGACCAGGAAACTGATGAATGTCAGCAAATAGATTTTGCCTCGTATATCCATTGTATTTTCAATTGTTTTTTCCATCGTAGTTTTGATCACTCCTTTGGTTGTATTGTTATTCGTGCAATTATGGAAATCAGGCTGCCAAAAAAGCGTTCTCAAAATTTCGCATGAAAAGGATTGCTTTGATATAATGACTTTACCATCTTCGAGTAACACGAAGTCAAGTGATTTTTGAATATGATATGCAGGAGGCGTAAAAATGTACACCGTCAAAGAAGTTTCCGAAATACTCGATATGACTGAACATACCGTCAGATTCTATACGGATAAAGGGCTCGTTCCTAGTATTCAACGCGATAAAAACAACAACCGGATTTTTGACGAGAAATCGATCCATTGGCTGAAAGGCGCACAAAATCTCAGGGGCTGCGGGATGACGATAGAGGCCATCAAGGACTACGTCGACCTGTGTCTACAAGGCGATTCTACCATATTTGAGCGCTATGAGATAATTTTGAAGCAGAAAGAAATCATGGACGCCAAACTGATCGACATCACCCAAAAAGCCGAGTACATCAGGAATAAAGCGAACAATTACGAAGACATCATCAACCATCTTGCTCCCGATAACAGCAACCCGAATAAGTGGTGAGGGAGACACCAAAAAGCCACGGATGCTGGCGCACCCGAAAATATGAATAACATTTTCGAATCCATGTTTTTGGATGATATGGCGATTGAAATCATGAATAACTCACGTGAATCCATGTTTCGCAATCTGTTCCCATCGAAAAAAACAAAACGCGCGCGCAGCTCCGGTGAGGCACCGTTCACCGGAGCTGGGGCCCCCATCCAGACTCAAAACCTTCGCAAAGACAATTACCGGACAATCGAAAAAAACAAAGAAACCAGTGTCCGCCTCGCAACGAGGTCGACACCGGTTTCTTTCACTATCATACTATTCAGACCATACCCGCTATCCCTGTTTCGATGATTTCCATCTGCAGCAGGGTTTCTTCGTCCTTGGTGACTTTTTCCGCACCGTTCACGATTGCGTTGTATAGATCGTCATAGACTCTGGCGTAATCGCCTTTTTCGGAGACCACTTTCTCTTCATGGTAGACACCTTCATCATCCATATACGTCAGAACCCCGTAATGCTCCGGCAGGTCGACACCGAAATCAGAATTGTTCGGCATGTGGAACAGCTTCAGATGCTCTTCTTGACGGTCTCGGGTCTGTTTCACGAACATGCCCTTTTTGCCGTAAGCGACAAAGCTCGGACGTTCCTTCAGCCTGAAGAAGCTGGATTTGATGGAAACTTTCAGATTCTGATAATGGAAATCCAGATCGAAGTAATCGTTCATCCGGCCCGGCCCCAACAATTGCCGCACATCATAATGGATTTTGTCCGGTTTGCCGAAATAGGAGAGGACCTGATCGATGGTATGGCTGCCGATTCCGTACAGGTAGCTTGTATCCTTTGTGAAGCTGTCGATCGACAAGGGAATTTCCGGGCGATAGTAATCGATTGCTATCTCGACTTCCAACAGATCGCCTAATTTGCCGCTTTCGATGATTTTCTGCGTCGTCAGGAAGTCCGAATCGTAGCGTCTGTTCTGGTAACACTGGACCAGCAAGCCCTTTTCTTTCGCGTATGCAAAAATGGCGGCTGCTTCTTCGGAAGTTGCCATGAACGGTTTTTCGACCAGCACATTTTTGCCGTGGTCCAAAGCCTGTTTAGCGAACTCGTAGTGGGAATTCGTATGTGTGCAGACGACCACCAACTGGATGTCATCATCCTCCAGAACATCCGCAATATTCCCGGTGTAGTGGATGCCCTCGATTTTTTCCCAATCACTTTTCTGTGGATTCCGGCTATAGATCGTTTTGACTTTGATATTGCTTCTTGATAAAGAAAACGGCAGATGATAACGGTTCGTGCTTTTTCCGTTTCCGATGTATCCGATTGTCAGCATATTTCTTCCCCCTAAAAGTTTGTATCTTCTCTCTATATTGTAGCGGTATATATTCGAATCTGACTGCTCCCCATGGATAAATCCAGGGGGTTCCAAGGGCTGTTGGGACGTCACGGACCGTACTGGCGATATTTCCAAAAAAGTGGAGATGTC
>NZ_JBAWAZ010000148.1:0-2268 GCF_049589555.1 Trichococcus sp. | reverse complement strand
GTATTGATGCTATATCAGTAACGCCCGCATCCGTTTGGATATAACGAGCCTGCGTATTTAATTTTTCGGTTCTTTGGTCGATGACCACTTGTAAGGCTTCGATTTCAGCCTGCAATTTCAGAATTTTTGATTCGATGTCAGCTAATTTTTGTTCCTGTTTCGCTAACCGATTCATCAATTCATCCAATTGCGATTGAAGTTCATTCACTTTTGTTTCCAAGTTTGCTTTTTCGGATTCCAAAGTATTCAATGAATTTGATTTTTCTTCAATCTGCGATTGAATCGTATTCGTTTCTAATTGCAAAGCATCTTTTTGTTGTTGCAATTCTTCCAATGTATCCGCTTGAGCAGTAAATCCACCTGCAATCGGACTAAGCAATAAGATTGATGAGAACAACGCGATATGTTTTTTTCCCAATTATACTTCTCCTCCTGTTTCTTCTACGAGATGAAGTATATCAAAATTAAAATACTATTACATGATAGAAATATGACAATTGTATTTCAATTTGTTACGACAGTCGGAAATCCTGAAATGTTGTTCATGTTTGCACAATGCCATCTGAAGACGGCCAGCATTTGATTGTTTGCGCTTCCAGCGATATACTTAACCTGTACCAAGCATTACTTCCGCCATCGCTCTTCAGGAAAGAAAGGAGCAAAAAGCATGAAAATCGATCAAAAAGATTTGCACAAACCAGGTACGGATAATCTTCCTCCTGGCGTCTACAAAGAAGTCGGCCCTAGAGGAGGAAAAATCACCGGCAGCAAAGAAGTCCACATCGTCGAAGGACACAGACTTCCGCCTACCAATAAAGCCGGAAACAAATGGATCAAAAAAGACTGATTGTTCGCTTTTATCTGATCACTTAAACGTTTCAAGGCGGAGGGAACTTGGATTTCACTTCAGAAAAGGACCGTGCAGCCTGAGCCGCACAGTCCTTTTATTGTCTCAAGTGCTATTTCGCTAATAGTTCTTTGATGATTTTGGAGACGAGCGCTTTGTCGGCTTTTCCGTCCAACACCTGCATCGAGAATTTCATCGCATCCTTCAACGGCATTTCAGCTATGCCATTTTCGGCCAAAAAGAAGCGGACTTCTCGTTCATCCATCATTTTGGGGACATAAGCCTCGAGAATGGCCAATTTTTTCTGGTTATCTTCGATCAGATCCGTGCGGTCGACTTGTTTCGCATAGTCGATGGCTTCATTGTTTTTCTTTATGTCTTTCAGAAAAACATGGATTTCCTCTGCTTCGGTCATTTCGCGCTTGTTGTCGATCAAGAAAGAATCGTACTCCGTTTTGATGAGACGCAGGACATCCGCCTTCAATGTGTCTTTGTCTTTTCTTGCTTGGATGAAATCCTTGTTCACTTTTTCTTTCAATGTCATGATTACAGGTCTCCCTTCGATTCTTTAGTATGGGCTGTTTTGATATTTTTTTGCTGCAAGGGTCAGCCTTCATCCCTCATTCTAAGGAAAAGCAGCGGAAATGGCAAAGATTTACTCCTAGATCCAGGCATTGAATTGACAAGCTATTTATGGCGCATAATCATCATAAGCGCTAAAATTAGGGCGAAGAAGATAATCACAGCGAAATGATCCATTTTATTTGTTCGCGGAAAAGGGTGAACTCATGTCTAATTTTTGGACTTTTGAATCAGATTTACCGATTGGGATGGGCGTGGGAACCTTTAGTTTGGCTCATAATGTAGTCCTTATCCTATCTGCAATCATGATTTCCCTCATAATCCATCACTACCGCAAGCAAGATGATTTTGAGCGGAAAAGCATAAAAATGACTCTCTCCGCCTTATTGATTATGCTTTATTTTTCACGATGGTTTTGGTGCGCCCTTTTCGGAAATTTCTCCTATTTCATGAACATGCTGCTTCCGCTGCACCTTTGCAGCGCATCGGCAATAGTGGGATCAGCCGCTGGCTTTTCAAATAATCGGCTGCTGAAAGAATTCTCATACGGCATTGGTTTACCGAGCGGAATCGCCGCTATGGCAAATCCCAATTTGGGACCTTATCCTCTTTTCAGTTTCTGTTTTATCGAATACACCCTGACACACACTCTCTTGATTCTGCTAGCTTTACTTTTTGTGTTCGGTGATGGATTCCATCCGGACTTCCGCAGCCTAGCACATTCTATCTGGCTGACAGCACCTTTTATTGTGACAGCATTATTGGTCAATAATTTGATTGAAAGCAATTATATGTTCCTGAACCGTGTAGAAAAAGGGACTGTGCTTGTGCTTTTCGAC
>NZ_JBAWAZ010000147.1:0-11264 GCF_049589555.1 Trichococcus sp. | reverse complement strand
CCGATCGACGGCTACATCGAGAAAATGTATTTCCATACTTCGGCGGTCCGCCCGCAATTTTGCGCCATCAGTCACGGGGAGCATCTGACTGTCAGTTTCACTTCGCCCTTTGTCGAATCCACGATCGAGGAACAGTTTGTCAGGATTTTGACCGACGCTGGCGTAGCCGTCACTGTCGCAGCGAACAAGGTTTTGAGTGAAGATTTGGAAGGTGAGATATCATGAGACACTGCAAACATTGCAACGCGACCATCAAGGGAGAGTGGGAACAATGCCCCTTGTGCCGAACGACATTGGATGAAGCCGTCGATCCGGTTCTGCCGGATCCCTATCCGAAGATTCCGCTGCGGTTCAATAAGGAGATTGTCTGGAAATATTTGACCTTGATATCCTTCGTTTTGATCATCGCCTTCCTGCTGATAGAACTGATCTGGATAGGGCGGATGGAAAATCTTCAGCTCGCCCTGTTCGGGATCATGAGCATGTGGCTTTCCGTCTTGATCCTGATCCGGAAAAGGCGGAACATCGCAAAGGGCATCGTTTATCTGATCGTCTCTTTGTCGCTTCTGTGCATTTATTTGGATTATCTGTCAGGGTGGAGCGGATGGTCGACCACCTATGCTGTGCCGATCATCTGCAGTTTTGCGATCGTATCCTTATACATCGCGGTGCGCCTCGTCAACTTGGGCGTCAGGGACTACGTGTTGTACCTATTGACGGCCGCCATGCTGGGGCTGCTGCCGGCGCTGTTCCTGACCTTGGATTGGGTCACGACGCCATTGCCAGCGAGCCTGTCGGTTATGATGAGCGCAGTCACCTTGGTCATCATCCTGCTCTATCACGGCGGAGAGATATGGCGCGAGCTGGAGAAAAGGATGCATGTTTAACATAACGAAAAAGGCAGTCTCATTAATATTGACGAAACGCGAGGGAAAAAAATGACAAACAAAATAGCGCTCATCACAGGCGCAAGTGCGGGCATTGGCCACGAGTTCGCCAAAAAGCTCAGCCAACAAGGGTACGATCTGATTTTGGTTGCGAGGCGGGAGGACCGTCTTGTGGAAATCAGCAAACAGTTGACTACCAAAAGCGAAATCATCACGGCGGACTTGGCGAAGGCGGAGGAATGCTTCCGTCTGTACGAAGAAACGAAGGACAAAAACATCTCCATCCTGATCAACTGTGCTGGTTTCGGTGATTTCGGCGCGTTCACGACGACCAGTCTCGACAAAGAACTGGAGATGATTGATGTCAACATCAAGGCTGTCCACATCCTGACCAAAAAATTTCTGCCGGATATGATCGCAAGGAATGAAGGCTACATCCTGAATGTGGCTTCGGTTGCCGGACTGATGCCGGCTGGGCCTTACATGGCGACCTATTATGCGACTAAGGCCTACGTCACGAGCTTCACTTCCGCGATTGCTGAAGAGCTTGAAGAGAAGAAGAGCAACGTTTATGTTGGTTCGTTATGTCCGGGACCGGTCGACACGGAGTTCAACCAAGTGGCTGATGTGAAATTCAACCTGAAGGGTATCACTTCTGAATACTGCGTCAATTATGCCTTGGACAAAATGTATAAACGCAAGAAAATCATTGTTCCGACGATGTTGCTGAAGGGAGCGCTCTTCTCGTCGAAGCTGGCGCCGCGCAACTTGGTCGTACGCCTGACGAGCAGGCAGCAAAAGAAAAAACAGGGCTGATTGACGAGTGGGCAACTGGCGCAAGTAAAGCTGGCCGGAGAACGCGAGCGAAAATGGAAGCCGAATTTTTGAGGCAATACTTTAATCCGAAAAAAACAACGCACGAGCTACCAGTTTAGTATCATCCTACTGGCAACTTGTGCGTTTTTTATCGTGCAGCATCCGAAGCTGACAGGCTACGGCCTCACGTTTGGTGCCTAAGCGTTTTCTTGGTAAAATAGATACAAACGGGTGGTGGAACAAAATCAGCTTAAAAAAGTCGCTGCCTTATCCCGGATGGAAAGCGTGCCGGTAAAGAGAGGGGTTTTGATGATGAAAATCGACAGAATTGAAATTGGGGAAGTGGCCATCCCACTGCGGACGCCATTCAAAACAGCATCACGCACGGTTGATGCCGTGAATAACATCCTGATCCGCATCGTGACCGACAGCGGGACCGCAGGCTATGGGGAGGCGCCATCGACAGCCTTGATCACCGGCGAAACAAAGGCTTCCATCCGCGAGGCCATCATGCAATACATCGCTCCGAGCATCATCGGAATGGAGATTTTCGACCTGGATACCATCATGGAAAGGCTGCATGCCAGCATCGTCAACAACACATCGGCGAAAGCTGCCGTTGACATGGCAGTCTACGACCTATACGCCAAAACGCTCGGCCAACCTTTGTATAAAGTATTGGGCGGGGCGAAACGAAAAATCGAGACCGCCCACACAATCAGCGACAATCCTATCGATGAGATGGTGCGCGGTAGTTTGCAGGCCGTCCAGGACGGTTTCAGTATCCTGAATGTGAATGTCGGAAAACGTGGGCTCAAGGATGTGGAGAGCTTGTTGGACATCCGTAAGGCAGTCGGACCGGGCATCCGCATCCGGATCGAGGCCAATCAAGGCTGGAGCCCCCAGGATGCGGTCCGCAGCATCAGTATGCTGGAGGATAAGGGCATGCTGGCCGAGCTGGTGGAACAGCCAGTGAAGGCGAACGATTTGGCCGGTCTGAAATTTGTTACGCAACATGTCCAAACACCGATAGTAGCTGACGAGAGTGTTTTCTCCGTGAAAGATGCTCTCCACATCATCCAGACACAATCAGCCGACCTAATCAACATCAAACTGATGAAGACCGGGGGCATTTATGAGGCCCTCAAAATCTGCGCCGTAGCGGAGACTTACGGGGTGGATTGCATGATCGGCTGCATGCTGGAAAGCAAGGTTTCGATCAGCGCAGCGGCCCATCTGGCAGCCGCCAAAAACAGCATCACAATGGTCGACTTCGTTTGGCCGTCGCTCTTCAAAATGGAGGCCTATGAGGGCGGTCCGCTGTTCAACGGAGGCATGATCAAGCTAGGGGACGCGAATGGCATCGGCATCACCGCTTTTCCGAAGGCACATTTCAAGAAGCTCGGAGTCGTGAAATAGGAGAAATTTATACGAAGAAATCGAGAAAGGAAAAGCCATGAAGTTGAGAGAGTTCTACGTGAAACGAGCCATAGGTTTTGTTATCGTTATGCTTCTTGTACTGATTATTTTGTTGTTCAATAAATATATACTGCATCTTTTCTGACAAATATAAAACCCGCCCCGGAAAAAACTAATTTCCGGGGCGGGTTTTTCGGTTTGTCCTAAATCAAGCCGACTTTTTTCATGGCTGCGGCCAAACGGTCAATGACTGCTTGATCGGCATCCGTCAACGGCAGACGCAGCGGTCCGACGTTGAAGCCCAGCAGTTGCATTCCGGCTTTTACAGGAATCGGATTCGGCTCCACGAACAGGCAGTCGATCAGTTCTTTGTACTCGGCTTGCATCGCAGCGGCCTTTTTGATGTCGCCATCCAAGAAGGCATGTGTCATTTCGGATGTAGCTTTCGGTGCGATATTGGCTAAGACTGAGATGACGCCTTTTGCGCCCAAGCTCATCAACGGGATGATGGTGTCATCATTCCCGGAGTAGATATCCAGGCGATCGCCCAAAAGGCTCAAGTTGTCCACTGCTTGACTGAAGTTTCCGGTAGCGTCCTTCAACGAAACGATGTTATCGATTTTCGCCAGTTCCACCAGAGATTCAGGGGTAATGTTCTGGCCGGTGCGGCCCGGCACATTGTAAAGGACAATCGGAACTTTCACGCTGTTTGCGATGGCTTTGTAATGTTCAATCAAGCCTTTTTGCGATGTTTTGTTGTAATAAGGGGTGACGCTGAGGATCGCATCCACACCCGTTGCCTCTACAGCGCGCGTCAATCCGACACCGTGGCGCGTGTCGTTGCTCCCAGCACCGCCGATGACGGGTACGCGGCCGTTGACTTTTTCGACAGTGAAACGAATGAGATGAAGTTGCTCTTCATCCGTCAGCGTCGAAGCTTCCCCGGTTGTGCCCGCAATGATGATCGAATCGGTGCCGTTCGCGATTTGGAACTCAATCAGTTCTTCCAATACCTCGTAGTTGATTTCTTGGTTTTCCGTATCTTTAAACGGCGTAACAATCGCAACGCCTGACCCTTCAAAAATAGCCATGCTTATCTTCCTCCTGAATTCTGTTTTATATTTATGAATAGACAAAAAACGACTATGAGCAAATGGTCTCATAGTCGTTCAAAACAGGCTGCTTAAGCTGAAGCGTTGCATCCATATAGTGAATTCCACCAATTTGCCCCAACGTGAGAAGCTCACCGAACAAAGCTGGGCGGCTTTGTCCGACAGTGCCAGATTTATTCAACCTTGGCCCCAATACAGAGTATTTCGGCAGCAACACCTTTCAGGGAATCCCTTACTGATTGTTAACCGCGACCTCTTCATCACATCGAATCGTATTTTGTTAATTCCACACTATCAAATACAAATCAGTCTGTCAATCATATTCTGAGTGGATGCTGAGAAATTACTTTGAAAAAGATGGCAAAAATGACACATAAGTTTAAGGGAGGCAAGGCTACAGCGGGCAGGCGGCCGAAAACTACAATGACCTCCGATGAAGGCAAGCCCGGTCGGAGAAGGGCAATCGTAATCGGAGCTGACCTCCGGCCGGGTCAGTCTCTCCGGAGGACAGCAATAAAATCGAACAGGATCTCCGGCAAGTACCGCTTGGCCGGAGATGACGAACCCCCATACCGTTCCCGTAAATATCCGGATGCTTCCGGGAACGCATAAGCGCCAGCGATGTGATAAAATCAAATTGAGGAAACGCTTTTAAGGCAAGTCCAGAAAGGGATTCCGGGATGTTTTGTTGCAGGCCATCCGCGCAGAGTTAGTCTCCAGCGCACCGGCGAGGATGATGAGAGGACGTGAATAACGATGAAGATTGAACATGTTGCAGTGTGGGTGGACGATTTGGAGCTGATGCGCGATTTTTATGTTCGTTTTTTTGATGGAAAGGCCAATAAATTATACCGGAATCCTGAAAAAGACTTCCAATCTTACTTTATTACTTTCCGTGAAGGAGGGGCCCGTTTGGAGCTTATGAAGAGGATGGATGTAAACGAACGCCAACCCCTCGATATGCTGGGTTGGGCGCATCTGGCCGTATCCGTCGGCAGCAAGCAGAACGTCGACTATTTCACTGACAGACTCATCAAAGCGGGATATACATGCAAAAGCCAACCGCGCATTACAGGGGATGGCTATTATGAAAGCATGTTCCTCGATCCGGAAAAGAATGTCATCGAAATCACCATCTGAAAGAACAGTCAGGCCGAAAAAGCAGGGGGCGGAAAGCCATGAAGAAAAGAAGCCATTTATTTACCGATCAAACGAAAGCCGGAAGGGATATGCGCAAAAAGAGGACGCGCTTTCTGATTGCCGGAGCGATCGGTACGGGCATCGGGCTGACCGGCGGATTCTTGTTGCGTTGGGAATTGGCCCCTTTGATCGGGTGGGACAGTGCCGCAATTATTTTATTGTATTTGCTGTGGAAGGATTTTCATCCGCATGATGGCACGGAAACGGAAAGGATTGCGCAAGAAGAAGATATCCAATATTCGACGATCGATTTTTTTGTCCTGATGGCATGTCTGATCAGCATCGGAGCCGTTGCGTTGATGTTGACGACCCACGAACGCAGTTTCGGGACCATCGGATTTGGTCTGTTCAGCATCGTGCTCTCCTGGACGACGGTGCACAGCCTTTATATGTTGCGGTACGCGGAACTCTATTACCGCGATGTGAACGGCGGAGTCATCTTTGAGGGTACCGAAAAGCCTAATTTTTGGGATTTCGCGTATCTGGCGTTCACGATCGGGATGACTTATCAAGTCTCCGACACGACTTTCACGACACCGGAATTCCGGAAGGCTGCGCTTGGCCATGCGCTATTGTCCTTCGTTTTCGGGACAGCCATCATCGCCACGACCATCAATTTTGTCGCAAGCCTGAGCAGATGAATCATACTGAATTTTCGACAGGATAAAGGAGGAGTTCATGCATGTTTTTTAAATCATTTTTCGATCCCCAAGTAGCGCAATTTTCCTATTTGGTGGGGTGTCAAAAAACAGGAGAAGCCATGATAATCGATCCCCTGCGCAAGTTGGATGACTATATCTTGGCAGCCGAAGAAGAAGGTTTGGTCATCACGGCAGCCACCGAAACGCATATCCATGCCGATTATGCATCCGGCTTGCGGGAAACCGGGAGGCGTTTAGGAGCCAATCTGTATGTCTCGGACATGGGCGGGGATGACTGGCGTTACCAGGATCTGCCGGAAGGAAGCGTGCTGCTGCAGGATGGGGACATCATCTCCGTAGGGAAGGTCAAACTGGAGGTCCTGCACACACCTGGGCATACGCCGGAGAGTGTGTCCTTTCTGTTGACGGATATCGGCGGAGGTTCGGACATTCCGATGGGGTTGTTCACCGGCGATTTTATCTTTGTGGGTGACGTCGGCCGACCGGACTTGCTGGAAGAGGCAGCGCATATGCAAGGCACCACCGAAATCGGAGCAAAAGAAATGTTCCGCTCTCTTCAGAGAATGGCTGACTATCCGGATCATCTGCAGATTTGGCCCGGGCACGGTGCCGGCAGCGCCTGCGGGAAGTCGTTGGGAGCCGTATCGATGACCACTTTGGGCTACGAAAAAGACAACAACTGGGCTTTCCAACATGACGAGGAATCGAGTTTCATCGAAGCTTTGACGGATGATCAGCCTGAGCCGCCGACCTACTTTGCCCAGATGAAAAAAATCAACAAACTGGACAGCGGCGCCTACGTGCCTTATCCAGTCTACCCGCTTCAGCAGGCCGGTCCAAATGATAGGCTGATCGATCTGCGCGCGAAAGAAATATATCAAGCCGGACACATCGAAAGGACACTCAATATTCCGCTGAACAAAAAGTTTTTGACTTACGCGGGTTGGTTCCTGGATTACGAAGGGCAAGTGACGTTCATCGGAACCAAAGAGCAGGCTGAAACGGCTGCCCGTCAGCTGCAGCTCATCGGGTTCGACCAAGTCAGAGGCTATCTGGATGCCGGCCAGATCAAGGATGAAAAGATGACCGAAATGATCACGGCAGCCGCCTTCATTGCATTGCGCCAGGCAAAGGATCTGCAGATATTGGATGTGCGTTCGAAGAGCGAATGGGATGAAGGGCATCTATCCGATGCCAAGCGCGTACTCCTCGGCAAGCTCTTGGAGGAACCGTTGCCGTTCAAACGGGATGAGCCTCTGTACGTCCATTGCCAATCCGGCGTCCGTTCCGCCGTCGCCATCGGTGCATTGGAGGAGAGGGGATTCAAAAAGATTGTCAATATCCTGGGAGGATACACTGCGATCGAAAAGATCCTCAACGGATAGACACAAATGCGCAGGACCTGTAAAACGCAATCCGAACAACAAAAACAGCCGGAAGGAAGAGCTTCAACAGGTCTTTCCTACCGGTTTTTTTTTGATTTGGAACGTTTTAATCCAGGTACAAGGAATAGCCAGAATCTCTGTGCGATGGTATACTACTAATTGTCGCATTTAGTGGAGTAGACCGAATAGTCCAAGAGTTTTCTTAAGAGAGAGGTGTCATTTGGTTGCATAAAGATCTAACGAAAGAACAGGAACGTGTCCATCGCGTCATTAAAGTCATCAACAACGAAAAAACGCGATTGGCCGAGCAAGTAGAAGAAAAAAGTGAAAAGCAAAGACAGCAATTAAAGGAATCCAAAGAGATCAAAATCAGCCAAGGTTCTTCAGAGAGTGTCTGGGAATCGTCGGCTGAACTGCGGGCTTTTGAGCAGGAGCTGATGATCCGCAACAACGAATTGCAGAACAGCAACGAGCGTGTCGCTGTCTTGGAAAAAATGCAGGATGAGCCTTACTTCGGCCGTATCGATTATCACGATGATTTCGGCAATGAAACGATCTATATCGGGATCGGATCCTTGTTCGAGAAAGATGAGAACCTGATCGTCGACTGGCGTTCGCCGATTGCCTCGCTTTATTATGAAGGCAGCAAAGGCGAAAAAGTGAAGCTGATGATAGCGGATCAACCGATGTCCTACGGCGTTGACCTGAAGAGGCAATTTCTGATCAGACAGGCGGAAATCATCCGCATGATGGACACGGACAATGTCATGGGCGACCCGTATTTGCTGGAAGTGTTGGAAGGACCTTCATCCTATCAGATGGGCACGGTCGTATCCACCTTGCAGAAAGAGCAGAACCAGATCGTCAGGGAAACCAGAGCAGCCGTCACGCTGATAGAAGGGGTGGCCGGATCAGGAAAAACGGTTGTCCTGATGCAGAAAATCGCCTATCTGCTGTATGCTTTCCGGGACCAATTGAAGTCGGAAGAAGTCGTCCTGTTTTCCCCGAACAAAATATTCCAGGAATATGTTTCCCAAGTGTTGCCTGCATTGGGCGAACTGAATGTGGGGAACACAACCTTCAGCGAATTCATGGAGCGGAAAGTGACCGGATTTTCTTTGCGCGCCGATCAAGAGGACAGCTTAGCCAAGGTTACGGTACTGAAGGGCAGCTTGGCCTTTTATGAAGCGTTGCAGAAATACGGCACGCTCCTGAAGAAACGCTACCTGAAATTCTCGGATATCCGTTTCCGCGATGATATCATCCTCTCGGAGAAGGAGATCGAGTCGGCCTTCTACAGCATCGAAAGCCAAGGTTCATTGGCCAGCAAATTGGATATCCTCAAAAGGCACTTGCTGCAGCGCGTGGAACGCATCCAGCAGTCGCAAAAAGGCAAGCCATGGGTCGAAAAAGAAATGATCGCCATGTCCGATCTGGATCTGTACCGTTACGAGAAAGAGACCCACAACCAAAAAGCGATGGAAGAGGCCATGACGGCTGATATCCTGGAGGACGCTTTCGAACCGATCGTCGCGAGGATCGAAGCGCTGGCCTTTATCCGCTATAAGAACCAATACATCCATTTCCTGAGAGCCGTCCCTAAATTGCTTTCATTGGATGCTTTCGGCTTGGATGAGGATGAATGGCGCGCCCACATCGCTGTGGTTGCGGAACACATGGCAGAGAAGAGTGTGCTGCTGGAAGATCTGGATGCCTACTACAGTCTGCGTTTGTTGCTGAAGGGACCATCCAGCGACATGAAATACCAATACATCTGCCTGGATGAGGTGCAGGATTTTTCACCTTTCCAACTGCAGATGTTGCAGCATGCCTACCCGAGCGCACGCTTCATCTTGAGCGGCGACTTAAATCAGAATATCCTGAACAGACGTCTTTCCTTTGATGATCTCCGGACCATCTTTTCCGAAAGCACGTTCCGTTCCTATCGTTTGCTGACCAGCTACCGGTCGACGAATGAAATCGTCCGTTTCTCGGAAAGCTTCATCGAAGGCGAGAAACCGGAAGGGACCTATATCCGTTCCGGCAAGAAACCGGAAGTACTCTTGACTGAGGATGGCAGGCTCGATATGGGCTACATCAGACAAAAGGTGGAGGCGAGTGTCGCGGCTGGCATGCGCGTGGCTTTCATTAGCCGCAATGCGGAAGATGCGGAGCGCATCAGCCAAGACCTGACTCTAGTTGGCATTGATTACAAACTGGTGCAGCAGGATACCGACAACAGCCATCATCCGGTATTGATCATGCCGGCCCGTTTGGCAAAAGGTCTGGAATTCGATGTCGTTTTTGCGATTTGCCATTACCCGGCAAAAGCTGCCCAGAACGAACTTCAGATCCTCTATACAATCTGCACCCGGGCAATGCACGAACTCTATCTGACTGTTTCCGAGAAGGAAGCCGGACTGATGGAACGCGTTGCTCCGGATTATTATGACGTAAGAAATATGTGAACCTGAATGTAGGAACAAGGGGCTGTCCCATGAGGCAGTCCTTTTTTGGTTATATCCGCCTAGTTGTCTGATTCTTAGCCGTTATCGGACAACATTCGCGAGAAGCGATGTCCGGTTGTCCGATACTTCGGTGTTATCGGACAACCTACTCCAGAGACAGGTTCCGGTTGTCCGATACTTCAGCATAATCGGACAATATTCGCCTTGGCGGAGCGCTGGTTGTCTGATTCTTAGTAGTTATCAGACATTCAATGGGAATTGTGCGCAATATGATTTTTCTGCTGCCGGAAAGTCCATAAATCTGAATCGAAAACAAAATTTCAGCGCATAACTGTGTTAGAATTTGTATATATATAAATGGATGGGACAGGGGAGGCGTTCGGGTTTTGGATGTTAGGGTTGTATTTGGTAGGATGATCATGCTGGTTTTGATCATGTTTGTGGGCTATCTCGCGACGGTCATGAAAGTTTTCGACAAGCACGCGAACGCCAATTTTGCGGCATTGATCACCTACGTAACGGTGCCGGCGCTCGTCATCGCTTCTGTTGAGGGCGCAGGTGAGGTGGGTACGAAATCGGACACGCTCTTCGTCCTGCTGACCGCGACATTGATGTATCTTTTCACAGTCGGATTGGCCAAGTTCAGTCCCAAACTGTTCCGCGCGGACAAAGAAACCGAAGGAATCATCGAGTTCCTGACCATCTTCACGAATAACGGCTTCATGGGATTGCCGGTCGTGCAAGCCATTTTCGGAACAGGTGCGCTTTTTTATGCTTCATTGTACGGCATTCCCAACAACCTGCTGATCTACTCTTTGGGCGTCTTTCTGATTGCGAAAGGCTCCAAGAAATCACAGGCGAGTTGGAAAGCAATCCTGTTGAATCCCGGCAATCTGGCTTCGTTGTTCGCGGTATTCGTCTTCCTGTTCGACATCAAATTACCGGCGTTGGTGATGGACACAGCCACCAGCATCGGAAACATCACATCCCCGTTGGCAATGATCATCATCGGCGCATCATTGGCCGACATCGATATTCTCGGCGCCTTCAAGGAATGGAAAATCTATCTGTTTGCGTTCTACCGGATGATCGTGATTCCGCTATTCTTATGGTGGGCTACGAAAGGCATACTGACGAACCCGACCATGCTGGGGATCCTCGTCATCATCTCGGCCATGCCAGGCCCGGCGATGGCTGTCGCGCTGTCGATGCAGTACGGAGGCAACACCGCCTTCTCAACGCGCTACGTTTTCATTTCGACGCTGCTCTCGGTATTTACGATTCCGTTATTGGCTGCTCTGCTTTTTTGAGCGGC
>NZ_JBAWAZ010000146.1:0-1752 GCF_049589555.1 Trichococcus sp. | reverse complement strand
TTGCTTCTTGGACTGATTATTGCGCTGTTCTTCATTGGCCCGGTATTCCATGAAGTTGAATTGGGTGTATTGCATGTAGTGGAAGCCTTGTTGACACTACCTTTCGGAATTGGCGGATTGATTTACGGAAGCTTTGGGCAACTGCTTGGCATTTTCGGTATCCATCATATTCTGAATTTCCTGGAAATCAGTATGTTGAGTCAAACTGGCTGGAATATGCTCAATCCTATCGGAACTTGCGGGAACATAGCACAGGCTGGTGCGGTTTTGGCAGTTGCAATCAAGACAACCTCACCAAAAATTAAACAAATTGCTTATCCATCAGCTTTTTCGGCAGCGTTAGGTATTACTGAGCCGGCTGTTTTCGGAGTGACCTTGCGACTGGTAAGACCGTTTGTGATGTCGATGATAGGTGGTGGTGTGGGTGGATTCCTGGCTTCGCTATTGAATCTGCGCGCAACCGGAATGGCATTGACGGGAATCCCTGGAACATTGTTGTATTTAAATGAACAATTGCCGTATTACATTCTTGTCAATCTCGTAGCGTTCAGTGTCTCCTTTGCACTAACTTGGTTTTTTGGATACAAGAAGGATGATACATTCTAAAAACAGCTTATTGATGGCTGACAAGTGAAAATAACCCCTGCTTCTGATTGTGCGCTTTATGCGTGTGCAATTTGAAGCGGGGATTTTTTTTGGAATGATGCCTGTTGACCCTTCAATCCCGTGATTTGCCATGAAGTCCACTCCATGGTTTATAATATGAACATAGACTAAGCATGAGAGAGAAGTGAAGAGGATGAACAGCAAAGAAGTATCGCAACTATTTGGTCTGCCGATCGATACAATCAGATATTACGAACGGGTCGGCGTGATTCCGCCGATAACGCGCGACAAGAATGGTTATCGCATTTACGCGAAACGCGATCTCAATTGGATTTTTCTGGCAAAGAGTTTGCGGAAAGCCGGTTTGTCGATCGAGTCGCTGGTAGAGTTCGCGACATTGGCGCAATCAAAGGATAATGTGCGGGATGCGCAAAAACAGATTCTGAAGGATCAACTGATGGAGATAAATGCCAAGTTGGAAGAGATGATGCAGGCAAGGGATTTGCTGGAGTACAAAATCGAGACGTTTGATGACCATGTCGCAAAAATCAATGCCGGCGAAATGAATGATGACGAGGTCGAAGAACTTTGGACGATGAAACATTTCAAAAATAAGGAATTAACGCTTGCTGTGGAGCATACTTCATAGTTTAGAGTAAGCAGTGTAGTAAATAAACCATTTGGAGGCAATAATATGCAAACAGTAAAATTAAACAACGGCGTGGAGATTCCAGTTTTAGGCTTCGGTACTTTTCAGATCACCGATCCTGTTGAAGCAGAACAAGCCGTCATTGCAGCAATCAAGGCGGGCTACCGTCACATCGATACGGCTCAGTCATACATGAACGAAGAAGCTGTCGGACGCGGAATCGCGAACTCCGGCGTGCCGCGCGAAGAGCTATTTGTGACGACAAAAGTTTGGGTGGAAAATGTTTCCTACGAAGGCGTGAAAGCTTCGTTCGAGCGGTCGCTCAAACGTCTGGGGTTGGCTTACGTCGATATGCTTTTGATCCACCAGCCTTACAGTGATGTCCATGGAGCTTGGAGAGCCATGGAGGAATTGCAGGAGGAAGGGAAAATCCGTGCAATCGGCGTTTCCAACTTCGCTGTCGACCGTGCGGTGGATTTGGCGGCATTCAACAAAGT
>NZ_JBAWAZ010000145.1:0-3354 GCF_049589555.1 Trichococcus sp. | reverse complement strand
GAGCTGCATCAGCATGAAGGAGGTATCCTCCATATAGGGATAACGCTCCTGGATGGTGCGATAGATTGCGAGGGCTGCAGTATGGTCTCCGACAGCCTTCAGGTAAGCCCCCAGCTTGGTCGCATGGTGCAACCAGAGGGCCCGCAATCTTTCGCGCTCGGCTTCCGCCCAGATATAGGCGTGCTCAGCGAGGTAATCGCCGTTGTACGCTTCGAGCACAGCCACATGTTGGGGCTGCGTTTCTTTCGTGAGCGGCTCCAGCGCGAGGAGCCGTTGTTCCCAGACTTCCGCATCGACGGGCGTGCCATGCAGATTGAGCAAATAGCTGTTGTTGTGGCTATTGATCGTTACCGGCACCCCCAATTTTTCCATCAGCTTGCGGAGCTGATAGATGGTCGAGTACAGTTGTGAAACACTTTTTCTGGGATCGTCACCGGTCCAGATGACATCCAGGATGTGGTCCTTGCGGATCGGTTTTTGGCGGTGGTGCAAAAGGAACGCGAACAATTCCTTAGATTTCGCTGTCCGCCATTTCACTTCCAGATGCGCCCTGTCCTCGTCCGCCATTTGGAAACGGAGTGAGGAGAGGCAGCAGATTTGTCCGAGCGTTGGTTGGGACGTTTGGGCTATCGGTTCAGCAATACCCTCCATCAGGCGCCCAATGGTTTTCTGCAGGCGGTCCTTTTGGATCGGCTTCAGCAGATAGTCGCTGGCGTTCAGATCGAAGGCTTGGACCGCGTATTCCCGGTAGGCGGTCACGAACACGATCTTGGTCCGGGGCGAGAACGTTTGGATCTGCTCGGCCAGCTGGATGCCGGTGATTTCTGGCATTTCGATGTCCAAGAAGACGACATCCGGCTCCAATTCTTCTATCCCCGCCAACGCTTGATGCGGATCGGTGTATGTCGCGACCAACGTCACTTCCGGTCGCTCGTCGAGGAGCCTTTCGAAATAATCCAGGCTGAGTCGTTCGTCGTCTACTATGATCGCGCGCATCTGTCCTTCACCCCTTTGTCGATGTCTGTGCTTCGGTTTCTGATCTGGTCTTGCTGTTGGCTGTTATTTCTGTGATTTGTTTTTTTTCAGGAACAAGAATCCGCTTAGAAGCAACAGGACACCCACCAGCAGGTAATTGAACAAGTCGGTGGCGGTATCCGGCAACAAGGAGCCTTTTTGCTTCGTCTTCTGTTTCTCTTTGTGGACCGGTGTCTTCGCGTTCGTCACGGTCAGTTGGACCGTTTTTTCTTGACTGTAGGCGATTGTGAAGGTCACAGGGGTCGCATCCAGCTGATAGCCAGTAGGCGCTTGTGTCTCGACGAATTGGTAATCGCCAGGGCGCAGGCCGTTGATGCTGATCTTGCCTTCTGCATCCGTTACAAGGTCGGTTTGGATGGTCTTGCCGGTTGCATCCTGCAGTTCGTAGTGCGCTCCTGCCAATACGTGCTGTTTGTCGGCTGCATCAACTTTCGTCAATACCACAGCGCCGGTAATCAGTTCGTTCTTGGCCAGAACGGTCAGGGCGATTTCCTGGCCTTTCGCAATCGTGAAGGCGATCGGCGTTTCGTCCAATTGATAATGCTGTGGTGCTTTCGTTTCGATGAAGCGGTAGTTGCCCGGCTTCAGATCATCCACATGCAGTTCACCGTCTTTGTCCGTCGTCAAGCCTTCGCGGATGATTTCTCCGGTTTCGGTCTCCAAGCGGAATTCCGCACCAGTCAGGACGCGTTCCGGATCGTACTTGTCGACTTTCGTCAACACCACGCTGCCGGTCGTCAATTCATTGGTCGCAGTCGTGATCAGCGTCTCCACTTGACCTTTTGCGATTGTGAACAGGATCGGCGTCTCGTCTAAATCATAACCGAATGGGGCTTTGATTTCAACAAATTGATAGTCGCCGGGTTTCAAATCGGTTACGCGGATGCTGCCATCCTTGTCGGTCGTCAACTTATCTTTGAGCAACTTCCCAGATGCATTGCGCAGTTCGAAGACAGCGCCAGCCACTGGAAGGGTCTCATCGTCACGGTCGACTTTGATCAGTTCGACAGAGCCAGTAGTCAATTCATTTTCGGCTTGCACTTGGACGGTTGTCGTCGGTCCCAATTCGATAACGAACGGAATCGGCGTGGCATCCAGATCATAGCCGAACGGTGCTTCCGTTTCGACGAATTGGTAGTTGCCAGGTTTCAGTCCTTCGACCATGATTTTGCCTTCTGTATCGGTGACGAGACCGGTCTGGAGTGTCTTGCCGGTTGCATCCTGCAACGCGAAGACGACTTCCGCCAACGGTTGGCCGGCATTGTCGCGGTCGACTTTCGTCAGTTCCACTGAACCGGTCGTCAAGACGTTCGACGCGGCTACGTTCACAGTTTTCACATCCGCAGTCGTGCGGGCTTTAGCGATTGTGAACGGAATCGGCGTGGCATCCAGATCGTAGCCGAATGGTGCTTCTGTTTCGACGAAGCGATAATCGCCAGGCAACAGATCCTTGACGGAAATGGTGCCGTCTTTATCGGATGTGAGTTCCGCTTGGATCACTTTGCCATCCGCAGTTTGGAGCGCGAAGACGGCACCCGCAAGTGGTGCATCTGCGTTGTCCGCATCTGTTTTCGTCAACAGCACTTGGCCGCGGATCAGTTCGTTTTCGGCTGTCAGTTGGAGTGCTTCCTCTTGACTGTTCTCGATCACGAACACGATTTTTTCTTTCAACAATTGGTAATAGTCAGGTGCTTTGGTTTCGACAAGTTGATAGCTGCCTGGTCTCAGATCGGTGATGCTGATCTGTCCGGCTGCATCGGTCGTCAAATCTTTCTGCAGCACGTTGCCATCCGCATCCTGCAGTTCAAAGACTGCGTCCGCAAGTTTGGCAGCGCTGTGTTTGTCGACTTTCGTCAATACGACTGATCCAGGGATCAATTCGTTTTCAGCTGAGACTGTCACAGCCTTCTGCTTCTCGGTCGACCCGCTTCTTTCGATCGTAAAGGTCAGTTTTTCGGCATCCAACTGATAGTCGGTTGGTGCTTTTGTTTCCACAAAGTAGTAGTCGCCTGGCTTCAGGTCTTCCACAAGCACGTTGCCTTCAGCGTCCGTCTTCAGGTTTCCCTTGATGACTTCGTCTTTTTCATTGAAGAGCGTGAATACGGCTCCGGCCAATGCTTCGCCGCTGGTGCCGTCGGTTTTGGTCAAGCGGACGTTGCCTGTGACCAGTTCGTTCGGCGCTTCCACTTGTACCGTTTGCGTTTCACCGGCTTTCAATTCGAAAGCGATCGGATCAGCATTCAGTTGGAAAGCATCCGGGGCTTTCGTCTCAACAAATTTGTATTTCCCAGGTTGCAGGTTCGCCACGAAGATCTGTCC
>NZ_JBAWAZ010000144.1:0-8979 GCF_049589555.1 Trichococcus sp. | reverse complement strand
GAAAACATGAATACTTAGATTTTATTCATGTTTTCCGGCGGCATTTCTACGCAACGAAAAAAACTGACGCAAACCTCTCAAGTGGCTCGCGTCAGTCTTTAAGTTACTGTATAGAATTGGTCCGGATCAGATCAGGAAGGAATACAGTTTGGAATTCTCGTTCACCGAAATGTAATGCGGATCGAATTTTTCGAGCCTGCTGAGCAGGCCTTCGAGGTCGTCCTTATTTTTCAACAAGATTCCGATCAGTACAGGTCCTTCGCTGCGATGGACCTTTTTCGTATATTCGAACTTGGTGATGTCATCGTTGCCGCCCAATATGTCATTCACGAACTCTTTCAGCGCGCCGGCCCTCTGCGGGAAGTTCACGATGAAATAGTGCTTCAGACCTTGATAGAGTAGGGAGCGTTCATCAATTTCAGCCATCCGATTGATATCGTTGTTACCGCCGCTGACGATGCAGACGACCGTTTTGTCTCTGATTTCATCTTTGTATTGTTCCAAGGCAGAAACGGAGAGTGCGCCGGATGGTTCCGCTACGATAGCTTGTTTAGTGTATAAATCGATGATGGTTCCGCAAACTTGTCCTTCGGGCACGACCAGGATGTCATCGACATTTTGTTGGCAGTGTCTGAAAGTCAAATCACCGACAGTCGCTACGGCTGTCCCATCACAGAATTTATCAATTTCAGTCAAAGTCGTCACTTTATTCGCATCAAGCGAAACTTTCATGCCAGGGGCGCCCAATGACTCCACGCCGATGATCTTTGTTTCGGGCATGGCTTCCTTCATGTAGCTGCTGACTCCTGAAATCAGGCCGCCGCCGCCGATTGCCGCGAATACCATGTCGGCCGTTTCGCCTTCAGCAACGAGATCCTGGTGGATTTCCACTGCCAAAGTGCCTTGCCCGGCGATCACATTGCGATCATTGAAAGGTTCAATGAAAGTCAGATTGTGTTCATCCGCATAGGCATGGGCGGCCTCATTCGACTCGTCGAAGGTATCGCCGATCAGTTTGATTTCAACATACTCTTTCCCGAAATAACGGACTTGGTCTATTTTTTGGGAAGGCGTTGTCGACGGCATGAAGATGGTAGCTTGGATAGCCAAATGGTTACAGGTATAAGCTACCCCTTGCGCATGGTTGCCGGCTGAGGCACAGATTACTCCGGTCTCCGTTTCGGCTTCGCTCAGCTGCGAAATGGCATAATAAGCGCCTCTCAATTTGAAGGAGCGGACGATCTGAAGGTCCTCCCGCTTCAAAAAGATGTTGGCATGATACTTCTGCGATAAATATGCATCATGCTGCAAAGGTGTCTGCTTGACCACACTGCGCAGTACTTTATATGCTTTAAGTACGTCTTCTTTGTTCACTAACTCATCCGTCATTCTATCTGCTCCTAATCTATTGAATACAATGATGAAGAGAGAAGGCTTAAAAATAAGGATGCTCTCAACCTACATCTGATTCATTATTGTTGTTCATTCACGAAAGGCATCATTTTACGCAATTCAGCACCGACTGCTTCGATCTGGTGGCCTTGTTGCTTAGCGCGCATTGCGTGGAAGTCAGGGAAGCCAGCTTTGTAATCGTCAGTGAAGCGTTTAGCGAATGCGCCTGTTTGGATGTCAGTCAAAACGTCCTTCATGCGGTCTTTCACGTCTGATGTGATAACGCGTGGTCCGGAAACATAGTCGCCGTATTCAGCTGTGTTAGAGATAGAGTGGCGCATTTTTTCCATGCCGCCTTCATACATCAAGTCAACGATCAATTTCAATTCGTGCAATACTTCGAAGTAGGCGATTTCTGGTTGGTAACCAGCTTCGACCAATGTTTCGAAACCTGCTTGAACCAAGTGAGTTGTTCCGCCGCATAGTACAGCTTGCTCACCGAACAAGTCAGTTTCAGTTTCTTCTTTGAATGTTGTTTCCAAAACGCCTACGCGTGTAGCGCCGACTCCTTGTGCCCAAGCAATAGCGATATCTCTTGCGTTGCCTGTTGCATCTTGGAAGACTGCGAACAAAGCAGGGACTGCAGATCCTTTAGCGAATTGACGGCGAACCATGTGGCCTGGGCCTTTTGGAGCAACCATGAATACATCGATATCAGCAGCAGGTGTGATCGTACCGAAATGGATGTTGAATCCGTGACCGAATGCGATGGCATTTCCAGCTTCTAAGTTAGGAGCGATTTCAGCTGCATAAACGTCAGCTTGTTGCTCATCAGGGATAAGGATCATTACTACGTCAGCTTGTTTTGTTGCTTCAGCAACAGAGAATACTTCGAATCCGTCTTCTTTTGCTTTGTCTGCAGATTTACCTGCACGGATTCCGATGATGACATCATTACCGTTGTCGCGTAGGTTTTGTGAATGTGCATGTCCTTGAGAACCATATCCGATAACGGCGATTTTTTTGCCCTCTAGTGCTTTTACTGTTACGTCTTGATCGTAGTATACTTTAGTCATATTGAAATGACCTCCTTATTTTTTTTATATTCTCAATGCTTTTTAAGCAATTTGATTCGGTCAGTAGGGTAATGCGGTTGATTGGGTTTAAGCTCTTAGGCCTAAACGTTTTTCGGTGATGTCGGTTGCGCTGATGACGTCGACTTGTTTTTCCAATTGTTTCGTCAACAGTTCAGCAGCTTCCAAGGTATCGAAGTTGATGCCGACTGTGATCAAGGATATGTCATAATCTTCCGTACCGGTCAGCGTCAAGGTATCGATATTGTATTGCGGCTTCAGGATAACTTGCGTGATGCGGTTCAACACGCCGGGTTTATTTGCGACTTTGGTTTGGATTAATCTTAGCATCGTCCTACACACCTTCCATTTCGTTATTTGGCCTGCCACTTGCAACCATAGGGAACACCAATTCATCTTTGGAGATCAGGATATCCAAGACATAAGGACCAGGATAGTTCAAAGCTGTCTGGATCGCTGCATCAACTTTATCGGGATCGGATACTCTCGCCGCTGTGATGCCGTACGCATCAGCAAGTTTAACGAAATCAGGTGAATCCGGAAGCTCGGAATGAGAGTAACGGCCTTGATAAAATTTATTCTGCCATTGATGAACCATGCCCAGTACTTCATTATTCAGAATAAAGTACTTCACATTCAGCCTGTTGGCATTCAGGATCGCCAATTCTTGGTTGGTCATCTGGAAACCGCCGTCGCCGACGAAGCAGACAACCGTTTTTTCAGGATAGGCCATTTGCGCACCGATCGCTGCCGGAATGCCGAAGCCCATCGTTCCCAAGCCACCGCTTGTCAGCAATTGCTTGCCGTACTTGAACGGGTAATATTGAGCCGCCCACATTTGATGTTGGCCTACATCCGTTACAACAATGGCTTCACCGTTTGTCAATTCACCGATGTACTCGACTACATGTTGCGGTTTGATGAAAGTATCCGATTTTTCATAACGGAAAGGGTGTTGTTTTTTGTTGTCCATCACGTGGCTGAACCAAACAGAGTGGTCGGGAACTTCAGCCAATTTTGTGTCGTTCAGCATGATCAGAGCCAATCTGGCGTCAGACAACACTGGAATATGCGTGTGCATGATTTTACCGATTTCAGCATTATCAAGGTCAACATGGACAATGACTGCCTCGGGAGCAAAATTGGTTGGATCGCTTGCTACACGGTCATCGAAACGGGCACCGAAGTTCAACAGCAAGTCACATTCCATCAAAGCCATATTCGACGCGTAGGAGCCGTGCATGCCGCCCATACCCAATGCCAGTTCATGTTTGATAGGGAAGCTGCCCAGACCCAAAAGCGTGTTTACAACGGGAATTTGGTAGTATTCCGCGAAAGCCAACAATTCTTTCTCAGCTTTTGCATGGATAACGCCATGACCGGCCAAAATGATCGGTTTCTTGCTTGCTGCAATCGCTTCGTTCACTTTTGCGATCTGTTCCGGAACAGGCAGACATTCTGGTTTGTATCCCGGCAGATTTTTTTCAGGTTGGTTGTAATCTTCGTAGGCGACTTCCTGGACACCGATGTTTTTTGGAATATCGATGACAATCGGTCCTTTTCTGCCTGTATTCGCAAGGTAGAACGCTTCATGGATGATGCGCGGGATATCTTTTGCATCACGGATTTGATAGTTGTATTTCGTCACAGGTGTCGTCATGCCGATCATGTCCGTTTCCTGGAAAGCATCCTTGCCGATGCCTGCTTCATGCACTTGGCCAGTGATCACGATCAATGGAACAGAATCCATCTGAGCGGTTGCGATACCGGTCAAAGCATTTGTTGCGCCGGGGCCGCTTGTAACGATACAGACGCCTGGTTTGCCGGTAGCGCGGGCATAACCGTCAGCCGCGTGGACAGCGCCTTGTTCATGTCTGGTCAATACGTGATTCGATTCGGATTTGTAGAATTCATCGTAGATGTGAAGAACAGAGCCGCCTGGATAGCCGAACAGAACTTCAACACCTTCATTTTTCAAGGCTTCAACAAGAAGGGTTACGCCTTTTTTTGTTTTAGTTTTCATTTCAGATTCCATTTTAATCTCCCCATTTCTCGTTTTTCCTATGTCTGTTTGCAATATGGATAAAAAAAAGCATCCTCATCAATTAATGATGGGATGCTTCATCCCATTTGATTACCACAAATAGGACTTAAACAATCTGTAAAAAATTTCTACAGTGTTTAACTCCTAGATCATTAAGACGATAATAATGTTTAGTGGATTCATCGTTTTCATATGGGATACCTGATTTCTATATGGATTTGTTATTGCTTAAGTGATTGATATAATCATATAAGATTTACATGAGAGTGTCAACGGTAATTTTCATATTATTTTCACTTATTTCTAATAATTGTCCGAAATGAACGTGCTGGACGATTATTTTGTGCGCATCATTGGCTTGACAAAAAGTCATACAGCTCGGGAAGCTGTCTTTCTGCGGCCCGTTCGGCATACTGATAATAAGCATCCAGACGCTGCACGTTCCGTTCCATCCTGCCAATGGAAAGCTGATCTGGTGCAATGACAAATGCCTTGTTCTCCTGTTCCAGTTGCTCAATCAATTCCATCGATCGGTTATAGGCGATGTGCCGCTGTTCGATGGCTGCAATAACTTCGGGATAAGCCCGCAGATGGCGCCGGATAATGGCGTTGAAGCGCTGCTTTTCCTTGATGTAACCACGCGGACGCGTCAAAATGATCACGTGCTTTTGGTTACCGTCTTCGATCGCTTTTTCGATCGGCAGCGAGTCGACGATGCCGCCGTCCAGATAGAATTTGCCATTGATTTGCGTAGGGGGCATCAGCAACGGCACTGTGGAAGACGCCCTGATTTTGAGTGCCAATTCTTCAGTAGTTGCGATTTCTTCCTTATCGAAATAAACAGGTTTTGCGGTCTCCATATCAGTCGCAACGATCTTCATGGAAGCCGGATTTTGCTTGAAAAAATCGAAATGAAAGGGAATGTCGGTCGTGATCGCCTCTTCATAGATGTATTTGGTGTTGAAATAACCCTGGCCATTGAGAAGGTATTTCATACCTGAAAAAGCCGGATTTGCGGCGATATCAACAAACGAAGTTTTTGCGCGGGTAAGGTCCCGGCTGACATAATTGATGCCATTGACCGATCCGGAAGAGACCCCGATGACATAATCCAAGTAGATTTCTTGACGCAGCAAAGTGCTGATGACTCCTGCGCAAAAGACGCCCCGCATAGCCCCTCCTTCAATGATCAAGGATACTTTTTCTTTATTTTGGTCCATACATTTTCCACCTCACTCTATAGTATAGATGACATTGCGGTGTGATGCGATGCTTTTCTCATTATTTATTCCTTAAGGCCCGGGATGGCGAAAGCCTTTTCCGTATGCGGCAAATGTGGTATATTCGCAGTAAAGGGTACCCAATAATCACAATACTGTAGATGGGGTGATGGAATGATCAGATTCGACCACGTGAACGTCATTCGCGAAAAACGGAAAATTTTGAACGACATCAATTGGCACGCAACAAAAGGCGAACACTGGGCCATACTCGGCTTGAACGGATCCGGCAAGACAACCTTGCTGCAACTGTTGAACGGCTATCTGTGGCCCAGCAGCGGCAAGCTGATCGTGTTGGGGGAAACTTTTGGGCAAACGGCCATCCCCGAGTTGCGCAAACGGATCGGCTGGGTCAGCTCCGCCCTGCAGCAACAGCTGAATCCTAACGACATCGCTGAACACATCGTATTGAGCGGCAAGTTCGCTTCGATAGGCGTCTGGACCGTCCCGACTGAAACCGAAAAACAACAGGCGCTGGAACTCTTGATCAAATGCGGCGGAAAAGAACTGATCGGGTTTCGCTATGGCATCTTATCCCAAGGGCAACAGCAGATCATTTTGATAGCCCGTGCTTTGATGGCCGAACCGGAAATACTGATACTGGATGAGCCCTGCAACGGCCTTGACCTGTTCGCGAAAGAGAAACTTTTGGAGGATATCCAGCGGATTGCCGATGAGCCTGAAGGGCCAACGATGATCTATGTGAGCCACCACACCGAGGAAATCCTGCCTTGTTTCAAAAAACTGATGCTGCTGAAGGATGGTTCCATCCATAAGACAGGCAAAACGGTCGACTTGCTGAAAGAGGAAATCTTGAATGATTTCTATGGAAAACCGGTGCAGACGATCCGCATGTCCAAGAACAGGCTGGCAGTATTCCCAAAATGAAGCATCTGAATAAATAGAAAACAGCCGAGAAACCAAGTATCCTCCTATTGGTTTGTCGGTTATTTCTTGGAAACGCTTCCTGAATTTAGGGGAGATTGTGCAAAAAATATAAAAGTTTCGGACGGATCGACAGGATCATAAATAACAATCCTATTAGAAAGCCGTATTTGTGATAATATTACTGTACAAAATTTGATAAAATAAATACAATGTAAAAATAAGAAGAAATGGGGGAGTAAAAAATGAAGAAGAGAATTGGCCTATTTTCTGCTTTAAGTATGTTTATGTTGTTATCCGGTTGTGGAGCGAACACGGACAACGCAGCTGACTCAAGCGCTGCTGTTGAAAGTGAGGAATCTGTTGCTGCAAGTTCTGAATCAGTGGAGGCTGTGACGGGCGCATCAGAGGTTACCTATACGGACCCGGAAGAACTGAAGAAAAGTTATGATGTCATCATCATCGGTTCCGGAGGCGCTGGTTTGACTGCAGCGATTTCAGCGAAGGATGCCGGTCTGAATCCGGTCATCTTCGAAAAAATGCCAGTGCACGGCGGAAATACAATGAAGTCTTCTGCAGGCATGAATGCATCCGCAACGAAATTCCAAGCGGAACAAGGCATCGCAGACTCAAATGAATTATTCTATAACGAAACTTTGGCTGGCGGAAAGGGCACAAACGACCCCGAATTACTGCACTATCTTGTCGACAATTCAGCCTCCGCCATCGATTGGTTGGACACAATGGGGATCACTTTGAACAACATCACAGTTACCGGAGGCATGAGCGTGAATCGTACGCATCGCCCATCCGATGGTTCCGCAGTTGGTCAATACTTGGTCAAAGGTTTATACGCGAATGTCATGGAACGCGAGATCCCATTGTTCGTGAATTCGGATGTCAAAGAAGTCATCGTGACTGACGATAAAGCCAGTGGAGTCAAAGTCGACTTCAACAACGAAGGTGAAATCACGGTTTCCTCCGATGCAGTCATCATCGCAACCGGCGGATTCGGAGCTGACCTGGAGATGGTCACAGAACTTGCACCTCAACTTGAAGGCTATGTCACCACCAACCAACCAGGATCGACAGGAGACGGCATCAAAATGGCGCAAGCTATCGGAGCTGCAGTCGTCGACATGGATCAAATCCAGATCCACCCGACCGTGCATCAGGAATCTTCTTACCTGATCACTGAAGCGATCCGCGGAGAAGGCGCTATCCTTGTGAACCAACAAGGCGAACGTTTCATAAACGAAATGGAAACCCGCGACACAGTTTCAGCAGCAATCAATGCTTTAGAAGAAGGCTATGCTTACCTAATTTTTGATGCAGGCGTGAAGGACCGTGTGAAAGCAGTCAACACGTACATCGAAAAAGGCTTTGTCCAATCGGATGAAACAATCGAGGCTTTGGCAGGTCAACTGGGAATTGACGGCGGAACATTAGCACAAACATTGACTACATGGAACGAAACAGTCGCTTCCCAAGTGGATGGCGCATTCAACCGTCAGACAGGCATGGTTAACCAATTAGCGGCAGCACCATACTACGCAATCCAAATCGCGCCTGGTATCCACCACACAATGGGCGGATTGAAAATCAATGCCAACGCACAAGTCATCAGCACGGAAGACACTGTAATCGAAGGTCTTTACGCTGCCGGCGAAGTTACCGGAGGCGTGCACGGCAGCAACCGTATCGGCGGCAATGCTGTAGCAGACATCATCGTATTCGGACGCCAAGCAGGGAATCAATCAGCCAGCTACGTCCAATCAATGGAATAAATGAATCATTAAATAAAAAAAGGAACAGCAACCCCTCGCTTGGGTTAGCCGTTCCTTTTTTTTGGTCGTATGATTGTCTGAATTTTTGGGCTGGGGTTCGCGTGGTTCGTAGCGGAATTCCTCGCATAAATGGTTTTTGCGCGGAATATCGTGTATTCCGCGAACGTTTTTCCCCGCCAAGGTCGTTTTCGCGGTTTTTCAGACTGTGTTTTGAACTGATTTTCCCCGTCAAAGTGGTTTTGACGGGTTATTTCTGGGCATAAATTCAATTCCCGAATAGAAGGGGATGCATTACTGGTCGATTCCCAAGAACTGGGCTTCATACAGGCGACGGTAGGTTCCGTCCTGAGCCAGCAATTCCTTGTGCGAGCCTTGTTCTGAAATCCCTTGTTCATCGACGACGATGATCCGGTCGGCATGCTTGATGGTCGTCAAACGGTGCGCGATGATCAATGTCGTCCGACCTTTAGACAAGTTATCCAAGGATTCCTGGATTA
>NZ_JBAWAZ010000143.1:0-6565 GCF_049589555.1 Trichococcus sp. | reverse complement strand
ATATGAAGGCGGTACTATTTGATTTGGATGGTGTGATCACCGATACAGCGAAGTTTCATTTTTTGGCTTGGCGCGACTTGGGAGCGGAGTTGGGCATCGAAGTGGATGAGGCGTTCAACGAGGAGCTGAAAGGAGTAAGCCGCATCGATTCGCTGGAGCGCATATTGGCGCAAGGCGGGGTTGCGGATAAATATTCCTCAGCCGAAAAAGATGAATTGTGCGTCAAAAAGAATGCTCATTACTTGGAATTGATAAAGGAAATGACGCCGGATGACATTTTGCCGGGCATCATTCCGCTGTTGGAGGAACTGAAAGCTGCTGGAATCAAAATGATCGTGACTTCAGCAAGCAAGAATGCACCGGGAATCCTGGATCTTCTGCAGGTGCGCGCTTATTTTGACGGCATCGTCGATCCGGCGACTGTTAAGGCTGGCAAACCTGCTCCGGACATTTTTCTGGCGGGCGCTCAGCTTGCGGGTGCCGATCCGGCTGACTGTGTAGGCGTCGAAGATGCGGCTTCAGGCGTTGAAGCCATCAAAGCTGCCGGCATCGTGGCTGTTGGGGTTGGCGATGAACAGGTTTTGGCTTTGGCTGACCGCGTGCTGCCGAGCACGGCTGATCTGTCGCTTGCCGTTTTGCAGGAAACGTGGGACAACAGCAAAAAGTAACGAATTGCCAGTTGCGTGGAGAGCGAAAAAGCTCTTCGCAGGGATAGATAAATGTGGACTTGCCAGGCGGCAAGTCTATTTTTATTGTCTTTTTTTGGTGCGGGTTTGCTGGGGTTGCTTCGCCGGAGCAGAGGCGAGCGCAAATCTATGACCTCCGACGAGCCCTTGTTCGTCGGAGGTCAGCATCCAAACGTGCACCCAGCTCCGGCTAGCATTCGCTCGCAGGAGGAAAGCTTATTACCGGAACCGCACCTCCGTTGAGAAGGGCGCTCACCGGAGGAAGTGCCAACTCCCGCGGATACCTTAAAAAATGTCGGATATACACTATCAAATGGCATGGAAACTGCTTAAGGATATGACTAAACTATAAAGTGAGAGTGGGGACACCCACAAATGAAAGCGTATACCAGAGAGGGTGGATGAAATGATAGAGAAAAAATTCAATGATAAGTGGAAATTCTGGGAGAACAAGGACTCCTTTGCGTTGGTGTGGAATGTACCGGAAACAGCCAAAGAAATCACAGTACCGCATGATGCGATGTTCGAAAAGAACGCGCACGCAGACAGCTTGAACGGCGGCAACACAGGTTATTATGACGGGGCATTCTATAACTATGTGAAGACGCTCCACGCTCCGGCCGAGTACAAGGAAAAGACGGTCATCCTGAAGTTTGAAGGCGTGTATATGAACGCCATGGTGTACATAAACGGCGAGTTGGCGGGCAAAAACATGTTCGGGTATTCGACTTTTTATGTGCCGCTGAATGATTTTCTCCGCTACGGAGAAGAAAATGAGATCCGTGTCCAAGTCCGGAACGGTGCGATGACGAACAGCCGCTGGTATTCGGGCGGGGGGATCTATCGGGATGTCTACTTGTTGGTTTCGGATGTGACGCATCTGGTGCCGGAGGGGATCCAGATCAAAACGGCAGAAGCCGACGAAACCTTGGCGGTGTTGGATATTGCGACAGAAGTGAAGACAAGAAAGTATGCACCAAGCCGCGTCATGTTGGAAACCGTGATCCGAGATGCGGAAGGCAATGAAGTGGCGAAAGCAAACTCGCCGTTTGTGTTGTTCGAGCAAGAGGAACGGATCATCAAACAGCGCGTGACTGTGGAATGGCCGGAACGCTGGTCGGACGAAAAGCCAAGCTTGTACACCTGCATAAGCAACCTGTACGTGGATGGGGAATTGGCGGACGAAGCGGAAACGACTTTCGGAATCCGGACGTTGCAGGTGGATGCGAAACGCGGGCTCCGTGTGAACGGAGAAACGGTGAAACTCCGCGGAGCCTGCATCCATCACGACAGCGGTCTGCTTGGTGCGGCAACCTACGAGGATGCCCAGTTCCGCCAAATCAAACGGCTGAAGGAAGCCGGCTTCAATGCGGTGCGGATGTCCCATCACCCGATGGCGCCTGCGATGCTGCGGGCTTGCGACCGTCTGGGCATGTACGTGATGGACGAAACCTTCGACATGTGGAACCGGATGAAATCCGACTACGATTACGGCCTCTATTTCCAGGAATGGTGGGAAAAAGACGTGACGGCGATGGTCCGCAAGGATTTCAACCATCCGGCCGTGATCCTTTATTCTGTGGGGAATGAAATACCAGAAATCGGAACCCCGCATGGCTCGAAAGTCTGCCACGAACTGTGTGCGAAGATCAAATCGTTGGACGACACCCGCTTCACCTTGGCTGGCATCAACGGCGTCTTTGCGGCGGGGGATAAGGTCGACCAAATCGTCGGGGACGTTGTTTCCGATCTGCAACAGTCAGGTAAAATCGAAGGAAACGTCAATGACTTCATGACGCTGATGGATGGCCATCTGGACGATATCGTTGTGCACCCGGCCATTTCGGAACGCTTGGAAATGGCTTGCAGTCCGACCGACATCGCGGGCTACAACTACATGACTGCCCGCTATGAAGGGGACAGCCAAACTTATCCGAACCGCATCATGGTCGGCAGCGAAACGTATCCGCCTGAGATCGCCCGCAATTGGGAATTGATTGAGCGGCTGCCGCAAGTGATCGGCGATTTCACTTGGACCGGCTGGGACTATCTTGGCGAAGCGGGCATAGGTGTGCCGGCCTACCAGTGGGGAGAAGGCGGCTTTGGTGCGAAGTTCCCTTGTCAAATTGCGTATGTGGGGGATATCGATATTACCGGAGTCCGTCGACCAGCTTCCTTTTTGCGTGAGATTGTCTTTGGGCTGCGGGAAAATCCTTACATCACTGTCCAAAATCCGCGCAGATACGGTGAACACTTGCTGAAGACGCCATGGATCATGAGCGATAATCTGTCCAGCTGGAATTGGCAGGGCTGTGAAGGCAAGCCGGTGGTCGTCGAAGTCTACGCGCCGGGAACGGAAGTAGAACTGTTCCGCAACGAGGAATCGTTGGGCAAACAAGCTTCCGGCAAAGCGGTAGGCTTCCGCGCGTTATTCGAAACCACTTATGAGCCAGGGGCACTTACAGCCGTGGCTTACGAAAATGGTCAGGAAATCGGCCGCATCAGTTTGAAAACTGCCGGCGAAGACTGCAAGTTGGTCTTTGGAACGGAGGAAATCCTGGATGAACTCATCTATGTCCCGGTTGCCTATCGTGACGCAGCAGGAACGGTTGCTCCGGATGCCGATCAGACGATCCGTGTGGCAGTTTCCGGAGGAGCGGAGCTTATCGGCTTCGGCAGCGGGAATCCGAAACCGGAATCCAATCCTTATAAGCATGTTACCCAAACGTTCTATGGCCGTGCGATGATCATACTCAAAAAGACTGCCGATACGGAAAACATCGTCTTGACCCTCACTGCTGAGAACGGCGTTACGGAAACGCTGGAGTTGTCGTTGGCTGATATGGAGTCGGACCAACAAACCCTGAGCGTTTTGGAGAGCGTGAAGTTATGATCCGAAATCCGATTCTGCCGGGTTTTTACCCGGATCCGTCGATCTGCCGGGTCGAAGATGATTTTTATCTCGTCACTTCCAGCTTCAGTTATTTTCCGGGCGTGCCGATCTTCCACAGCAAGGATTTGGAGCAGTGGGTACAGATCGGCCACGTGCTGGATCGCCCTGAACAGTTGCCGTTGACGCATGAAATGATCTCGGCCGGTATTTTTGCCCCGACTATCCGTTACCATGAGGGCACGTTTTACATGATCACGACCAACATGAGCGTGGGTGTCGTCAATTTTGTCGTGACCGCCACTGATCCTGCCGGTCCGTGGTCGGACATGCACATCATCCAAGGCGCGGACGGCATCGATCCTTCCTTGTTCTGGGACGAAGACGGAAAGTGCTATTACACAGGGACGACCCGTTTCGATGACGAGGCGGGTTCCAGGCAAGGCATTTGGTGCTCCGAGATCGACTTGGCTACTTTTGAGTTGGTCGGCGAGCGCCACATCATCGGAACCGGAGCCCAGGTAAATGCTGAATCCCCGGAAGGTCCGCATTTGTACAAAAAAGACGGTTATTATTATTTGATGATTGCCGAAGGCGGGACGGAACATTTCCATGCCGTCACGATCAGCCGCAGCCAATCGATTTTCGGGGAATATGAGAATCACCAAGGGAATCCGATCCTGACCCATCGCCACCTCGGGAAAGGCTTTCCGATCTGGAATGTGGGCCATGGGGATTTGGTCGAATTGCAGAACGGCGATTGGTATATGGTTTGCCTCGGTTCACGCTTGAGCGAAGGCAAGCATAAACTGTTGGGTCGCGAAACCTTCCTTGTGCCGGTTATGTGGGAGGACGGTTGGCCTGTCGTCAGCAAAGGCACTGGTAAAGTGGAATGGACCTATCCATCCCCGGGCCTGCCGAGTTGGCAACCGGTGGGGCGCGCAATTAATGAGTTTGAGCAACCTGTCGTCGAAAATTTCGAACAGGAACTGGGATTTGATTGGAACTTTTTGGGTACGCCCCGGGAAGAATTCGCCAAGGTTGAAGCGGGCCGTCTGCGCTTGAAGCTGTTGAAAAACGCGCTGGTCCCATGGGAATTCGACAATACGGACGGGAGCGTCTTCAGCCGCATATCAAAGATCGGCAAAACAAAAGAAAATGTCAGCTTCGTCGGCAGACGCCAGCAGCATCTGGATTTTCAGGCGACAGTTACGGTCCGCTTTTCACCGGAGGAAAGCGAATCTGCGGGCATCATTATCCTGCAGAATGACGCCAACCAATTGCGTCTGGAAATCACGAAAGGTCAAGAGGGCAATCCGGTCGTGCGCTGTATCCGGGTGATTTCGCATTATGATCAAGCCGGCATCCAGCACTTCACCGAAGCGCAGCTGGGCGAAGTCGTTGCGGCTCCAAATCAATCGGACTTTACTCTGCAAGTGAAAGGAAATGGCTCACGCTATAGCTTCTCTGCAGGAACAACCGCAGACAACCTGGAGTCGGTTGCGGATGAGGTGGACGGGTCCTTCCTGGGTTCGGAAACAGCGGGCGGCTTTGTCGGTGCCTATATCGGCATGTTTGCTTCCGGTAATGGGCAAACGAAGGAAAAGTATGCGGATTTCGAGACCTTCATTTACGAGGGCTTCGAACCGGAAGGAGAATGGCAACGATGATGGATGTACAGACTCAAAAGATCGAAGCCTTGATCGGCGAAATGACTTTGGAAGAAAAAATCGGACAGCTGCAGCAATGCGGCCCTTCTTTAGTCGGTGCCTTCGAAGTCAGCTTCGAGGAACTGCTGGATATGATGTTCGACGGCCGGATCAGTCAGGAAGAATTCGGCAGGCTGATGAGCACAGCCGAAAAAGACTTCCATGAAGAGGATCTGCGTGCCGGAAAAATCGGTTCGTACAATGGCGTCGGGGATGCTCTGACCGCGAACCGGCTCCAGAAAATCGCCGTGGAGGAAAGCCGTTTAGGCATTCCTTTGCTGTTCGGCTATGATGTGATCCATGGTTTCCGGACGGTGACGCCGATCCCATTGGCTGAAAGCTGCGCTTGGGACCCTGACTTATGGCAGAAAACGGCTCGGATGTCCGCGGAAGAAGCAACAGCGGCGGGCGTGCACATGACGTTCGCCCCGATGGTGGATGTCGCGAAAGATGCGCGCTGGGGCCGCGTCAGTGAGGGCGCCGGCGAGGACACTTTGTTGAACGGCGACTATGGTGCAGCCAAGGTAAGAGGATTTCAAGGCGAGGACTTGTCACAAACGGACGCGATGGCAGCCTGCCTGAAGCACTTTGCGGCATACGGAGCCGGAGAAGCAGGCAAAGATTATAATCGGGTGGACATGTCCAAACAGCGGTTATGGGAGGACTATTTGCCTGCCTATAAGGCCTGCGTCGATGCCGGAGCACGTGCGGTCATGCCGGCTTTCAACGATCTGAACGGCGTGCCGTGTACCGTGAACGAGTGGCTGTTGCGGGATGTTTTGAGGGATGAATGGGGCTTCGAAGGAATCACGATAAGCGATGCGAATGCCATCGCTGAATGTGTGAACCATGGCGTCGTGGCGGATCGGCAAGCGGCGGCCAAAGAAGCGCTGCAGGCAGGGATCGATATGGATATGACTTCGAACGTCTATGCTGAAAATCTTGCCGGGTTGATCGAAGCCGGTGAAATCGCAGAAGATTTATTGGACCAAGCTGTTTACCGCATCTTGAAGCTTAAAGTTGAATTGGGCTTGTTTGAAAATCCTTACCGGACGGATGAAGAAAAAGAAAAACGGACCTTAGTAAGGCCGGAATACCGGGCGCTTGCCCGCGAAGCGGCGACCAAATCGATGGTGCTGCTGAAAAACGAAGCCATTCTGCCGTTGGTTCCACAGCAGAAAATCGCCGTCTTCGGGGAGTTGGCAAACGACCCGGGCCAGATGACCGGAGCTTGGGCAATCGGAGCGCAGGAAAACGACTGCGTCAGCCTGGTTCAAGCC
>NZ_JBAWAZ010000142.1:0-1669 GCF_049589555.1 Trichococcus sp. | reverse complement strand
CTTTCTTTCCTTTCGAATAAAAATAACCCGAAGAGTGAACATTCGGAAAAACGAATGTTCACTCTTCGGATTTGAATTATGGGTGACAGCCTGGTTTCCTTTTTATTGTGCTGATTCGCAGATGGCTTTGATGTTTTCCAGTGTATGTTGGGTGGAGTTTTCTTCCATCTTGTCCGTCACCAGTTTATCGAGGATCTTGGTGAACAGCGTTTCAGGCGGCACGCTGTCGATATCGAACGTCAGCTCCGTTCCGCCATCTTTTGCAACATAGCGGCTGGTTTGCTTGGTCGGAAAACTCCCGGTGATGTTCCCTTTCCAGATTGCGCCATCAGCAGTAAGCTGGCTTTCCGTTACTTCGATGGTGATCGGGAAATGGATACCCATCATGGAATAGCTCGATTTGACGATGGTGCCCACTTCGCCTTTTCCGCTGACGCTTTCCGGTTCGGCAAGACCGTTGTAGAAGTGTGACCAATTCTCAGGGTTGATTGTATACTCATAGACTTTTTGGACTGGCGCATTGATGAAGATGGTTTTTTCAAAGGTAGCCATTAGTGATTATCTCCTTTCAAAATCCAAGCAGCGTTTTTTGCTTTAGTGACGACAGGAATGATCGGAAGGACGAAAAAAGAAACTTTGCGACTGCATTCTCCGCTAGGGAAATTCGGACACTTTTCTTGTTCGTCTTCATTATACGCCTGAGTTGGTTATTATCAAAAATGTACTGCTGTCTTTTTCAAAAGAAGTTAAAATTCAAGCTATTCCCCCTAATTTTCAAGAATCCAAGAATATCTCCAACTTATTGGTCGTATCGTTTGTCCTCTGTCCATTATCGCACTAAAATAGGGTTATCAAGTGGAATAATTCCTTATGTATATTCACATTGTTTTTTGGCCGCCCAGTTCAAATGCCTTCTGCTTCGGGAAGATGATTATCAAGCGAGGGGATCACAATGGAAAAAGACGTCAAAAAAAGCACCCGGGAAGAAGTATTGGAGCACCGCCAAGCAATTTTAAAGGATCTGATTCTTCGTCTTCATGCCGGCGATGACTACGAACAGATCAAGAAGGAATTCAAGGAACATTTCGCGACGGTCAGCGCTCTGGAAATTTCGATGATGGAACGGAGACTGATCGAACAAGGCATCGCAGTCGAGGAAATCCAGCGTCTTTGCTCAATCCACGCCGATTTATTTGCCGATGCAGTGACCTATGGACAAGCCCCCTCTCCGGATAGCGAGAAACCGGGGCATCCGATCCGAGTGCTGAAGGAAGAAAACGTGGCCATCGAAGCGACGCTCGACCGGATTGCGCGCCTTTTGGAAAGTTATCTGGTTGAGCATGATTCAGCTCTGAAAACCGGGCTGCTCAAGCAACTGGATATCCTCTGGGGCTTCGACAAGCATTACGCGCGCAAAGAATACGCCATTTTCCCGATCATGGAGCGCTACGGCATGACTGCCCCACCGAAAGTTATGTGGGGGGTGGACGACGAAATCCGGGGACTGTACAAGAAATTAAAACAGATGGTGGACGGCGGGCAGCTTGACAACCTCAAAGTTACTTTCGAAACACTGCAGCAGGAAATGAAAGAAATGTTCATCAAAGAGGAAGATATCCTCTTGCCGATGGTATCCGACTCTTTCACTGAAGATGATTGGCTGAAGATT
>NZ_JBAWAZ010000141.1:0-16611 GCF_049589555.1 Trichococcus sp. | reverse complement strand
TTGTCCATCACGCGCTCGTAGACAAAGAAGTCATCGTGCGTATCCCAGAGACGATAGTCCCCGTCAATGAACAAATCCGTCTTCTTCAGATCCAATACTTTCCGGTAAAAATGCAGGATACTCTCGGAGTCGGTTTCTTCCGCCGCTACGTTATAGGCCGCTTCGACGTTGACACCACTCCATGGGGCAACCGTCGAAAAACCGGCAAAAGCTGACTGGTCCCATTGCATCGCACCCCGGCTAGCGTCCTTGGAACTTTCCCGCAGATTGTAGAGAACCGATTCTTCGCTGTATCCCAAAGCAAGCGCATTCTTATAAAACGTTTGCGCTTCCGGGGAATGGAAATCGTTGATGTCATCGAGGAAAAGATTCTTCATCCCAATTTCTTCCCCGTTCAGGATGAAGGGGATGCCCTTCTGGAGGTACATCAATGCTGCCAACATTTTCGCGCTGTTATCGCGGTAGGCAGTGTCGTCCCCGATCCGGGAAACGACCCGGGCCATATCATGATTATTCCAATAAAGCGTCGGACCGCCGACATCCGCCATGACTTTCTGCCACTCCTGCAGATTTTTCTTGAAAGCGCCGTAGAGGAGTTTCGTCTTCTGCATATTTGGGGAAAGGCGCGGGTCTTTCGCTTTATCATCCATCGTGAAGTAACGGAAAGTGATGACCGTATCGCAGCCGCCGACAACCGGATCCGTATAGGAACGCGCCAGCTCGACGGTGGCCGAGGCTGCCTCCCCGACGATGAAGGTGTCCGGATAACGTTCCCGCAAAGTCGAGGTGAAGAATTTCATGTACTCGTTGATTTTTGGCAGATTGGCGTAATAGTTCTCGGCCAGACCGATTTCCCCTTCATCCAGACCTTCCACATCCGGGAAACCCTCTTCCTTTTGCAGATGGATGAAAGCATCCAAACGGAATCCGTCGACTCCCTTGTCGAGCCAGAAAAAGGCGATGTCGACCATCGCGCGCCGCACTTCCGGATTGGCCCAATTCAGATCGGGCATTTCCTTCGCAAACAGATGGAAATAATATTGGTCACCTGCTTGTTCCTTTTCCCAGACGGTGCCGGTGAAAAACGATTCCCAGTTGTTCGGCAAATCTTTCCCGCCGTTTTTCCCGTCCGCCCAGATGTAATAATCGCGGTACGGATTGCCTTTCCCCTTCAATGCTTCCTGGAACCAAGGATGTTGGTCCGAAGTATGGTTCATCACAAAATCGAAGATGACTTTGATGCCGCGTTTGTGCGCCTCCAGGATCAGCTCTTCAATTTCAGACATCGTCCCAAAAATCGGATCGATCTCCAGGAAATCGGAAATGTCATACCCATTATCGACTTTCGGCGATTTGAAGATTGGATTCAGCCAAATCATGTTGACGCCCAAATTTTGAATATAGCCCAACCGGTTGATGACGCCGCGGATGTCCCCGACACCGTCCCCGTTGGAATCCTGGAAACTCATCGGATACACTTGATACACAATCAATTCATGCCACCACTCACGCACATTACCCATATCAAAAACCTCACTTTTATGATGTGAAAAGCGGAACGGGTTCGCTCAGCCCTGAAAGAAATTTAGGAAATCGTGCCTTGCAACGTTCCCTTTGGTCACCTTGTACTGGGACTCTAAGGGATGAATCCCTAAAAGTCCCATGCAACTGAGTATCGAAGAGCGCAATATGCTGAGAGACTTCCTGCGTCAGGCAGGTTAGTCGAACAGTATCCTTGGCTCGCAGAGACAAGGGGTTCCTTTATAATTTCCGAAGGGCTAACCCGTGAAGCTAGCCATCATTATTGGTTATACGAATACCTACCTTAAGCTTACCCAAAGAACCGATCAAATACAAATTTCAGGATGCGTAAGATACACTGTGGCTGCAAGCGCCCAAGTAGTCTTATGGCATGGTGCGACATCATTTTCTGTACGATTTTCCCTTTTTCTTGTTATAATGATAAAATTAAGGAAAGCAAACTAACTTACTCAACATCCAAAAGGAGTCCTCACTTATGAAAAAAACAATCGGATTCATCGGCAGCGGAAATATGGGCGGAGCCATCATCGGCGGACTTGTCGGTTCTGCACTTGTCGCACCTAACCAAGTCATCGCATCCAGCCAAAACAATGAAAGCCTGCAAGCACTGAAGGAGCAACACGGCATCCGCATCGCGGCCGACAACAGACAGGTGGCAGCCGAATCGGATATCCTCTTTTTGGCCGTCAAACCGAATATCTACAATGTCGTCATCGACGAAATCAAAACGGCCATCAAAGAGAATGTCGTCATCGTTACGATTGCAGCCGGAAAAAGCTTAAGCGACATCGAAGAACGCTTCGGCCGCAAGTTGAAAGTAGTCCGCGCTATGCCGAACACACCTGCATTGGTCGGCGAAGGCATGACCGGCATCTGCGCAAATGAAGTGGTGAACGTCGCTGAGCTTACGGATGTCAAAAATATCTTCGACAGCTTCGGTCGCAGCGAAATGGTTTCGGAATACATGATGGACGCAGTGACAGGCGTCAGCGGTTCTTCCCCTGCCTTGGTCTTCATGTTCATCGAATCTTTGGCAGACGGGGCCGTCCGCGGCGGCATGCCCCGCCAACAAGCCTATAAATTTGCGGCTCAAGCAGTCCTTGGTTCCGCAAAAATGGTGCTGGAAACCGGCAAACATCCTGGCGAACTGAAGGACATGGTCTGCTCTCCGGGCGGAACTACGATCGAAGCCGTTGCGGAATTGGAAAAAAATGGATTCCGCTCAGCGGTCATTTCGGCAGTCCAGACAACCATCGACAAATCCATCGCCATGAGCAAACCGAAAGAGAACTGAATCTATCCAAAACGAACCCCCTGAGCCGTTCACTCGCTCAGGGGGTTCGTTTCTTATGCAAAAAAGCTCTCCCCCAAAAATCTGAGGAAGAGCTCATAACTATCTGCTTATTAATGATGGTGGTGATGATGTCCCGCAGCTTCGGCTCCATCATCGACGTCTTCTTTTTGGACCCCTTTTTCCTGGCATTCAGGACAGATGCCGTAGACTTCCATGCGGTGATGGCTGACTTGGAAACCGGTCAAATTCTCGGCAACCATCTCCACATCATCCAATACCGGATAATAAAGATCGACGATTTTTCCGCAGCTTTCACAGATGGCATGATAATGTTGCGTGTTGCTGAAGTCAAATCGGCTTGAAGCATCTCCATAAGCCAACTCCTTCACAAAGCCAATTTTTACAAAAAGTCTCAAATTGTTGTAAACAGTGGCTGCGCTCATGTTAGGAAAACGATCGGCCAACGCTTTGTAGATATCATCCGCTGTCGGATGCATTTTGGACTCGACCAAATATTCCAAAATCGCGTAACGTTGCGGTGTAATTCGGATATTTGCGTTTTTCATTTTTTCGATTGAATCATTTACGATTGTATGGTGCATGGTGTATCCCCCCTCTTCTGGAATCACTTGTATATGATAGTCATTATAATTTACATTTAGCTGAGTTCATCATATATCGATTTGCCGAAAATAGCAATACATAAGCCCATAACATTCATAAATAATGCTTACTTTTTATTACCAGGACGCCGATGGAAGCGAACCCACCGCAAAACTTGTCCGACAACAATCCTGTCAATCTTTACATGGACACGGGATTAGTATATTCTTAACATGGATTACTCTTTTTAACATCATTTATCACATGGAGCTGAACTTATATGAAACTTGGCGCCCGCACCTTTAAAACGGGTCTCGCCGTCGCATTATCAATGATCGTCGCCCAATACTTCGGATTCGAAGGCGGAGGCGTCATCGCAGGCATCGCTGCCATCTATTCCACCCAGCCTTCCCTCGGCCGTTCCTACGCCAACCTGAAGAGCCGGATAATGGCCAACACGATTGGCGGTTTGGTCGCCGTTTTCGTCGTCATGACCTTGGGATACAACATCTATCTCCTCGGCATTTCGGTCATGCTGCTGATCGCCATCCTGAATGCTCTCAAGCTCGAAGACGTGATCGGGCTGTCGATCGTGACATTGATCGTCATCATGGTCGGCACGGATGACAATTTGATGTTGAGTGCAACCTACCGCGTATTGGAAACGTTCGTCGGCGTCATCATCGCCTTTTTGGTCAATACATTCGTCGCCCCTCCGCGGTACGATGAACGCTTGTACCACACGGTGGACTATGCCACTACCGAGTTTCTGATTTGGATCCGCGCCGGTTTGCGCAAGAACACCGAATATTCCATCATGAACAACGATCTGAAATGGGCGCGCACGCAGCTCAAAAAAATGGACAACCTTTATCAATACTTGACCGAAAGCGGTCTGTTCAACAAACAAAACAAATATCAGAACAAAAAGATGCTCGTCGTTTACCGCAAAATGATCCAAACGACTCGCTCCGCCTTCCACGTCCTGGAAGTCCTGCACGATTACGAAAATGTTTTCTATCAATTCCCTGTTGAAATGCGCATCATGATCCGCGAACGCCTGGAAACCTTGATGAGCGGCCACGAACAGATCATGCTGAAATTCAGCGGACGCGTTCGGGCCAATCAAGTCAATTTCTTTGAAGCCGATAAGGCCCAACGCCATGAAATGATGGACGTCTTTTTCCAGCGCGCCCAGGAAGAAAGTGATTACGGCAAGTACAGCAGTTCCGAAAGCTACGGCATCATCCATCTGATGAGTGCCATCCTGGCTTACGAAGACGATCTGGTCCACTTCAACAAATTGGTCCGCAGCTACAAAGCGACCCCAGGCAATAAATCCAAGAACATTAACAATATCGAAGACATCATCCACTGAACTACCGTTCTGGCTGTTTTGGTGGCAGAAAAAAGAGGCATGCGATCAACCAAGAGAAATTTCTGGTTGATTGCGTGCCTCTTTTATATATTCCGGAAACATTTTTCTTAGCTTTGGAAAGCCCATTTCTCGATGGCGTGGGCCACGCCGTCTTCTTCGTTGGATAAGGTGATCTCGTTCGCGATGCTTTTAAGATTGTCGGTTCCGTTCGACATCACGACACCCAGACCGGCAACTTGGATCATTTCATAATCGTTCTCGCCGTCACCCAGCGCCATCACTTCCTCCATCGCGATCCCGAGATGATCCGCCAATTTAGTCAACGCGGTGCCTTTATTCGAGCTTTTCTCCATCACTTCCATAAGGAACTCCTGGCTGCGGACGATATAGAAGTCATCACGCATCTTGTTGGGGATAGCCGAATCAATGACATCCACCTCGTTCGGTTCGCCGATGTAAAGGATCTTCATCAAACCCATCTCTTCGCTTACTGCTGTGGGATCCAATACGCTGATGTCCATGTTGACGAGAGTGGCATCCTTTTGCATCGATTCCGTCACTTCATCTTCCAAACTGTAATAATGGTGCTCGCCAACCAACAGTGTCCCAACAGAAAAACCTTTTCCGAACTCGTAAATTTCCTGCACCTCGGCGAGCGTCAACGTTTTTTTGTATACCGTTTCGTCCGTGTCTGCACGCAGAATGTAGGCACCATTCTGGGCGATGATGTAGTCCTCGTGTTCCCCGAATCCCAATTCATCGGCATACGGCTTGATGCCCGCAGGCGGACGGCCGGTGCAAAGCACGATTTTGATGCCACGGCGCATTGCCTCTTGGATCGTCTCTTTTACCTTATGCGTCATCACTTTCTGTTCATTGACCAACGTGCCATCGATATCGATCGCTATCATTTTTATCATTTGTATATCCCACCTCATCATTATCGTGCAATATCCTACTCAGTTCATTGTACCAAAGATTGCTCTAGGATGTGATAATCTTGTATGATACGGAATGAAAAATGTTGCAAAATATAGCAATCAGGGTGTCGCATGTTGTCTAACTCCGACGGCGCAGGCCTTGGCCGGAGCTCACTGCGGATTCGATAGCTCTACTCCGGGCAACACCCGTTGGCAGGAGTAGGGCACGGTTTCGATTGCTCTCCTCCTGCCAATCCTTCCTTCACCGGAGTTCAGCTCCTGATTGTGCATTCGCACTAAAAAAACGGTCGTCTCAAATGAGACGACCGCCCGGACTACCATCATTTATTCTTCACAAGCACTGTAACGGAAAGGTATTCCACCCGAATGCGGGATAATCCTTCGATTATTCTCGGTTCATCCACGTTCGTTTTTCCGTCCTCGATCAACACCCGATAATCCCCTGTTTCGACATCAAAATCGATCGCATTCGTCTGGCCATTGAAGATGACGTAGTATAATTTTTCCGTATCTTCGAGTTGGTAGACAACAATCTGGTAATCAGCTTTTAGGATATTCATATGCCCCTTGACATCATCGATGGTCCGCAAGCGGAATAACGGCTCCCGTTTGCGCAATGCAATCAAGCCTTTCATGTAATCCACAGCCTTTTTCATCTCGAAACGGCGGTGCCAATCCATGCGGTTAATCGAATCCGGCGCATTGTAGCTGTTCTCCAGCCCGTTCTTTGTGCGCATGAACTCTTGCCCTGCATGAATGAACGGGATGCCTTGGCTCAGCAGAACGAAGCTGCTTGCCAAAAGATGGCGCCGCATACGGGAATCTTCCTCATCCCATGGCATTGAAATCTTCAATTTGTCATAAAGCGTCAGATTGTCGTGAGCCTCCACATATTGCACCATCTGGGCGGGAGTCTTGTAGTTGCCTCGGCTAGCGGGGTAATACGCTCCGCCTTGCAGATTTGTGGCGACCCAGCCTTCCATGAACGGTTTGCCGGTGACAAAGCCGGTATCGTTCCCACTGTTGAAGTCGGAACCTTTGATTGCTTCACGCAACGCATCATTGAAATGAGCCACACCGGGCATGCGGTCCGCATTCTGTTGGACAGCTTTTTCGGAAGGCGGCAGATTGGTGTTCAGATTCCAACCTTCACCGAGCATGATGATGGAAGGATCGATTGCATCCAAAGCGACACGGATTTCATTCATCGTTTCGACATCATGGATACCCATCAGATCGAAACGGAACCCATCCATATGGAAGTTCTTCGCCCAATACAGGATGCTGTCGATAATGTATTTGCGCATCATATAACGCTCCGAAGCAGTGTCGTTACCGACACCCGTCCCATTGGAGAGCGTTCCATCAGCATTTTTACGGAAATAGTACCCTGGCACTGTTTTTTCCAAAGCATGCAGTTTCGGTAGATAGACATGATTGTAAACGACATCCATGATGACACGGATCCCCGCATCGTGCAAACCCTGGATCATTTCCTTCATTTCCAGGATCCGAACTTCCGGTTGATAGGGATTGGTCGCATAGGATCCTTCCGGAACATTGAAGTTCTGCGGATCATAGCCCCAGTTATATTGTTCCAACGGTTTCAACTCATTGACTGTGGAAAAATCGGCCATCGGCAAAAACTGGACATGCGTTACGCCCAGCTCTTTCAGGTAATCCAGCCCGGTCTTGTCGCCATCCGCAGATAAGGTACCTTGCTCGACTACACCTAAAAATTTGCCTTTGTTTGCAATCCCGCTTGTTGGGGAAATCGTGAAGTCACGAATATGTAATTCATAAATAATGGCGTCGACTGGTGAAGCGATCGGCTCCAATCGGGCTCCCCATCTTTTAGGATTCGTTTTCAAGACATCCAAAATGACAGAGCGTTCTCCGTTTGCGGTGGTCGCATAGCTATAGGGATCAACTGTCTCAACAACTTTGCCATCCGGAAAAGTAATGGCGTATTTGTAGGCAGTGCCCGCATAGTCCCCAATCATAATGAGTTCGTGAGTCCCTCTTCCACCGTTCCCCATCGTGTGTCTTTTCTTCTCTTGGCGATACTGACTTTCATAAACGATCACTTCTACGCTGAGCGCAGTCGGAGCCCATAGCCGCAGAATAGTTCGCTGCGGTGTATAGAGTGCTCCCAATTCTCCATCAAATGAATACTTTTTATCAAAAACAGGCGACTGTACAAATTGCTCTAGTCGATCATCTAAATTATCTAAGTTATATTGATAATAAATAGTCGATAGAACGTCAGTCCGTTTCCGTTCATCAACTTGTATTTGCATGACATTACCTCCGAAAAATCTCTCTTCTGATGAAATTGCGTTTATGCGGATGGCTATCGTGCGGCGGTTTCCAAATTTGTCTGCATATTTGTGAAACACATGGCTTTGGACCTACACAGAACCCCTTTTGTAAAAACGCTTACATCTTTTGGTTACGCCATTATTATACATCAGAAACTCTATAATATCAATCTTCCAAAGACTATCTTAAGAAATAAGGACAATACTGTTTTTGTGTTATCCACGCTACGTAAGTTTGTGAAATTCGGATTAAAAAATTGACTTATCTGCCGTTTCGTGAGCAGAAATACGGAAAATCCTCAGAAAAAGCCTACATTTACCGGACAATCCGATAAATGTAGGCTTTTTATTTTGTGATTTGCATGTGCGAGTTTGATGTGAACCGACCAAGGTCATGTCAGTTTGGCGCTACTCGGTTGTATATTCTCCGACAGCTGTTCCCTGATCGCTTGTGATATCTACACTCGGCACTGTCGGTGTGACTGTTGTATCAGTAACCGGCGCCACATATTCATAAGTCGGTGCAACGTATGTCGACTCTTCATAAACAGGCTCTTCGTACACTGTCTCTTCACTGACAGTTTCCTCGATTACAGTGGCAGGCACTTCCGGCACGACTAATGTTGGGGCGATGGGTGTGTGGGCAGGTTTCTCGCCTTCCACGTACAAGCCGGCCGTCGTATCGATCATTTTTGTCCGCAGGCTGTTCGCAAACATTTCACCGTACAGTTTTTGTCCGGCTTCATTCAATTCCAGACCGGCTGCATCCATAAAGTTGGTCAATGTTTCACTGCGGTTCGTCAACTCAGCAAGGAAATCCGCATGCAGGTCATACAACGGAACAGTGAAAGCTGCATTTTCTTCCACCAGATTATTGGTATAGTTCCGATAATCCAAGGCACGGGAATTCCAATCAGCCAATTTGGCTTCTGCAGGAGGCGGCGTCACCAGCACGATCAGCGCATCAGGCAAGGCAGCTCTGATTTCATCATAAATCGCGTAGATATTTTCCGTCGAATCAACCAAACTGAAGTCAACCACCTGATCGGTCTTCGTTGAGATGGTGTAAAAAATCACATCCGGACTGCTTGCGACCATTTCCTGAACATACTGGCTGCTCAGATAAACCGAACTGCTGTCGGAAGGATGGCTGAAGAACGATGTTGTCAGATTTTCGAGCGGAAAATCGGCCTGGATGCCGGCGATGGCAGACTTGGCCCAAGCCGCATCAGCTGCGACATCCCCGAAGAAGGCGACATTTACTTCCTTCGTATGATGATGAACATACTGCAGATAATCGACAACCGATGCATTGCTTCGGTTCTCAGCAAAAGCTGCCAAGAACTGCGCATAAGCTTCGGATGTATCATTCTCTGCGACTGTCGACGCTTGCGAGGAAGCAAGTGCGGAAACTGTTTCCGTCTGTTTTTCCCCTTCGTTCAATAAGGCCTCTTTTTTACCGGCCGCGTATTTATATCCAAAAAGAACAATGGCAATCGTAAGGATACCCATGATGGAAACAAGCAGTATTTCCCTTTTTTTCATTCTGACTCCTCCAATATTTTAATGATATTTCAAATATTGACTCTATAATACAGATATATTTATCATAATATAACGTTTGTGTTAATGCACGGTATTTTTTTCGTACGAGCGGATATTTTCGATAAAAAACCAGCCGATCAATGAGCTCGACTGGTTTTTTATAATTTGGATTCATCACGAGTTTTGCTGATTATGCGACAGCTGACAATACCGCTCATACCATAAGTCGACGTATTCTTTGGAGAATGGACCCTTTTCTTCGTTGATCCAGCTCACCAAAATCTTCACGTTCTCTTTCAGGATATGATCGATCTCTTTTGGGTAATTCATGCGATTGCGATGCAATTCATACTCATCTACATCAAGCAAACGTTTTTCACCATCAGGAAAAACTTTAATGTCCAGGTCATAATCGATGTACTTCAGTGCTTCCTGGTCGATCACATAAGGCGATGCCAGATTGCAATAGTAGGAGACACCCTTTTGGCGGATCATGGTGACGATGTTGAACCAATAATGTTTATGGTAATACAACAATGCAGGCTCTCTGGTGACCCAGCGACGCCCATCTGCTTCCGTTACTAAGGTGTGATCATTACAGCCGATTATGGATTGGTCACTAGTTTTTAATACCATGGTGTCACGCCACGTTCGATGCAGGCTGCCGTCATGCTTATAACTCTTTATGGTGATGAATTCTCCCTCCCGAGGATTATGCATCACGGTGCCCAACTTTCTTCAACTATTTGAGTCCTCGCCGGAAATCATTTCGGCGGAACTCTCAACTTTCAGTTCATTGAACAGTATATCATAGAATGGAAATGGATTGCGAAATTTTAGCCATTATAGACCAAATTCTTTTCGGGTCTGTTGTTGGAATTGTTGCCACATTTTTTGCTGCGGCACCGGGAAGGCATAATCGGCAAAATCATTTTCGCTGACCCAACGGCATTGTTCGGGTAACAGGCTTTCAGTGTCCGCCAACACGCGTCCGTAATAACCGGTGATGTGCCATTTGATGTGACTGAAGACATGATTGACCGATCCGGTTTCCGCCTTCAGCCAGACGGGCTTCAAGCCGTACTTTTCGGCTACAGCCGCTGAAAGCTGGGCTTCGATCTGGTGGAAGGACGGCAACTTTTTGTCGGCCTTCTTTGCTTCTTCCGTCAGCTTCGGGAAATCCTCCGCGACCAACAATTCCGTCTGAATGCTGGCAGATTCAATGGCCGCATCCACTGATCCGGGAATTGCATCGAGATCGAGCTGGATCAACGGGAATGTCCAGAAATCCGCCAGCAGGCCGCTGCTCGGGCGCTTCTCCAAAAGGAACTGCTTCTCACTGTTCTGCAGGATGACGCCCTGCAGGTTCATCGGCACCGGCCTTTTCGCTTTGCTCTTGACCGGATAAAGGTGCATCGTTCCGTTTTGGTAGGCTGCATTGAAGGCCTTGATCGGGCTGATCTCAGGCTGCGGATTCAGCGGCGAACAGATGCTCGAGCCCAGATCCATCAAGGCTTGGTTGAAGTCGCCCGGCCGCTCCGGATCGATCAGTTCGCGCACGATTGCTTCGAAAATTTTCCGGCTGGCTGGTTTGGCAATGTCGGCATCGATTTCGAACAACCGGCTCATGACCCGCATGACGTTGCCGTCGACTGCCGGCTCGGGGATCTGGAAGGCGATGCTGGAAACGGCTCCTGCCGTATACGGACCGATTCCCTTCAGCTTCGCGATTTCCTGCGGATCTTCCGGGAAAACACCGCCGTATTCGGCGACAATCTGTTGCGCTGCTTTCTGCATGTTCTTGACGCGGGAATAATAACCGAGCCCTTCCCAAGCTTTCAGGATGGCATCTTCAGGCGCAGCCGCCAACGCTGCGATGTCCGGGAATTTATCCAGGAAATTGTGGTAATAAGGGATCACCGTATCCACCCGCGTCTGTTGCAGCATGATTTCCGACACCCAGATGCTGTAGGGATCGCTCGTCCGGCGCCAAGGCAAGTCGCGTTTCTCTTTTTCGTACCAATCCAACAAGGCTTTGCGGAAAGCCTGTATTTTCTCGGCCGGCCACATTTCGATGCCGGCTGCTTTGAATATTTTTTCGTGCTCCGAATTTGTCATTATTCTATTTCCTGTTCCTTTTCTTCGATATAGGCGGAGATCAGCTCACCCGGGTAGCCTTTTTGGTAAAGGCCCGATCTCACTTTTTGCTGCAGCTCACGGCCTTTCGCTTTGCGCTCATAACGGCGCCAAAGCTTGTCCCCCTGCATGCGCAGTGCGGCCATTTCATCCTCTTCCTCTTTTTCCGTTTCGATCTCCCCCATGACTTCCAGGACGATGTCGGAAGGATAGCCTTTTTGATGCAGATGCAACCGAATTTTTGAAGCCGCTTCATGCGAAGAGACCCGGCTTTGTTTGCGGAGCTGCTTCTCGGCGATCGTTTGGGCATTTTCCAGCTGCAGTTCATGCGGATATTGTTTGAGGGAAAAGGCGATATCTTCCTCCGACAAACCTTTCCCTTTCAGTTCATTGGCGATTAGCTGCGGGCCCTTCAGATTCAAGTTCGCCGCCGTGCGCGTATAGCTTTCGCCGTAGATGCGGTCATTGACGTAATTCTGATCCACCAGCCGCGTCAGCGCACGTTCGATAGCGTCCGGGCTGATCTCCTCCTCATGCAGCTTTTTGCGGACCTCTTTTTCGCTGCGCAGACTGTAGGACAGATAATTGACTGCCGTCGTGTAAGCCATGTAGTCGTAATTTTCCTTCTCAATCTCGGCGCTGCGCTCTTTTGTGAGCGTCATCCCTTTATGCAAGCCGACCTTGATGAGCACGGCTTCCGATATCGGAAAGGAGTACTCCCCGTCGATGAAGACATTGAAGCGGTCCTTCCGTTTTTTCTGGACGGTTATTTTTGTTACGACAGGCAATTTTTCAGCCTGTTCTTCGGTATGATCCATTTTCTACATCCTTTCGGCGAATCTCACTTGCTATTATACATGCAAAACACAAAAGGAACAAAACGTATGTTCGAAATCCCCGCTGCGCGCTAAAAAGATGAATAACTATCTTTAATTCATCTTTCCGGATCCCATCGCCCGCAAAAAAACACCAAAGGCTGCCTCATTTTCGAGGCAGCCCTTGGTGTTTTCATCAATTATAGAGCCGGTTTTGGTTTGTCCGTTTCTTCATAATCAGGCTCGATGTCTTCCGCATCCTCGCCGGCTTCGGCAACAACTGTGTCGCCTCCGAACGGGTCCTTGGAGAACTGTTCCTTCTCTTCGTCCAGTTCCAGCAAAGAATCATCTTTGTCGAACTGCATTTCAGGCAAATGGTGACTGTCTTCCGCCATTGCAGGATCCGCTACCGATTCCGCTTTGATCGGTTGGCCGGTGATATTGTCGGTCATATCAGCAGGCTGAGTCGGCGACTCAGCTGCAACTTCGATGGCTTCCAGTTTTTTCGCGGCCTCGATGGAATGGGCCGGCACATCGCCGACTTCATCGCTGTCGGCAGATGTCCAATCCGGTTTCGTGGCAGTGGCAGCAGTGACAGCTGCCACAGGAACGACTTTTTCGTCAGGCAGAATGCCATCGCGCACGAGAAACTCGGCATGCTCGTCGTTGATCGGAGCGGCATCATCGATCAGCAGCAACAATTCCCCATCATCCAATGCATCCTCAAAGCGCTCATACGTATCTTCATCTATGCCATAGCGTTCGAAAATAGCTTCTTCCTCTTCCTCGTCCAAATCAACCGTAAAGAATTTCACGATTTTGTCCCACAAGGAGTCTTCCTCGCGGTCCTCACCGGTTATGATGACCTGCACCGCAGTCTCTTCCGTGATGTAATTGCTCTTGCCGTTGCGGGTGATGACCAGCAGTTGCTCCGGCGCATAGCCTTCATGCTTGATCAGATGCGTGATTTCATCGATCACCATTTCCTGATTAGCAAAGGTGCCTTCGATTCTCTTGTCCATAACGATTCCTCCCATTACTGAAGATTTGTTCTTTGCATTCATTGTAAAATACTTCCACCTGAATCACAAATGATAGCCTTTTTCATAATTGTGCGTTTCCTCAATCCGTGATGGTGGCTAGCGGGGCGCATTCCTAAGATGAGGCAGATCGTCGTAAAGATTCTCCCGCAGCAGGTGCAACGCCTCGTCAGTCACTGGATTGTCACGCAACGAAGGATGCTTCAAAGCCGTCTCTGCAAAGGAAAATTGGAAAATCCGGATGTAATCCTCCATCGAAATCAGCGAAATGCGATCGGTGGGCGCATGAAAAGCATTCCCCAACAGATTATTCTCGCGCTCCTCCTTCCTTCCGTCGACATAATCGAAATTCTTTAAAACATTGCGCAAAAGATGCTCTTGGCGATGGACAGTCTGACCGGCTTGTTTGACCTTATCGGCAAAAAATTGCGGGCGCACCGGCAGCTGGAAAACATGCTGATTTTCACAATGGATTTCCACACCTTTTTCCCCTTTCAAAGCCCGATAATGCTGCACCTTCGAAAGGTTGACCCACGAACTCTGCCTGCGGGTCGGTCCGCTCAACGGCAAAAAACTGTACCTCCCAAAAATATAGGGTACGCAATGGCCCTCTTTTCCGTTGACTCGCGTCGAGATCCCCCGAATGAAATCATAACTGAACCCGATCAATTCAAAAAACGAACGCATCACATTGTTGCTGTTTTCGCGCGTCTTGATGAGGCGGCCGTCCTTGAAGAAGATGAGTGTCTTGAAATCGGTCCGATGCAGCTGCGGGTCCAGACTGAGCAGGTACAGGAAGCTGTTGTCCAACACAAACCGGTCCAGATTCCAGGCCTTTTCCAGATAGGTCTGGATACTTTCCGGATCAAGCAGCACGAAGAACGGTTCAACCTCCTTCTTCTGGCTTTTATGCGCAAACGATGACTCCAGCGATGTGCGGAAATGCGACATGATTGCATCCAATGTTGCCGGATCGAGTATTTCCCCCAAATCATCTAATGTCGCCAAATCATCCACGCCTTGTTCGACAGTCTGTTTGCTCCTTTTGACAGCTTGCTGCTTCGATTGCCGAATCAGCACCCTCCGATGTTTTTTAGCATTTTTATTTTCCATAAAATCCCCCCAACTAGGAATGTTTAACAAAAATATATACTAATTCTCGCCAGAATGATATATGAACGCTTACATTTTCTCGATAATCGGCACAAATATGGCCGAAACTTCGAATCCCATCACTCTGGTCGCGTTTTTGCCCATATTTGCCGTTTTGACCCCGACGGCCCCAAACCGCTAATATGGGCATCAGCAAGCTTGCCGGGCCGTGATGAGCATGCACAGGGATCCCCCTGCATCACGCCATCCACTACATTACGGAGGCAAAGCCATGAATACGAAAAAAAGAAGCTGCACCGATGAAGCCGCCACACAATTGAACGAGCTGTACGCCGGCGTCATCCATCATTGTCTGAAAAAAATCAATCGGTATCCGGACCACAACGACTACGACGACTTCTACCAATTAGGGCTGATCACCCTTTTTGACACTTACGAAACATGCCTGAAGGACGCACTCGCAACCGAGAACAGCTTTCTGTTCGTCAGCTATGCCAAGCAAAAAATCCACTGGACTTTCCTTGACCAGATCCGCAAGGACCGGAAAAAAGAAAACCGCGAAGCCTACCTTTCCGAAGAGGAGCTGGAGGAAATCCCCAATGCAGTCTCATTTGAGTACCAACTGGAGCAGGAAGATCTGCTGCAACGCCTTTGCGCCTGTCTGACCGCTGAGGAAAACGCCTATCTGCGGGATGCGTTGGATGGACTGAACATCACCGAAATCGCCAGGAAACAAAAAATTTCACGCAAAACGCTCTACAAAAGAAGAAGGCAGATCCAATCCAAAGCCAGCGCTTTTCTGAAGGCCTGAAAGACAGGGTTACACATTGCCTATCCCCCTTCGTCGTTATAGGTGTAAGCAGTCATGACACTTACCAGAAAAGAAAACGGAGGAATGCCAAATGGTGAAACAATACGAAGAAGGAAACATCGAGCTTTATTTCAATGATTTTGCAAACGAGAAGGAAATCAAACAGTCATTCGCGAACCTGAAACCAGGCGTCACCGCTGAACAGGTCCAATCCTTCCAAACAGCCGTATCCGGTCTCGTCGATCTGCCTGCTGCCTACGCAGTCGTTGTCGAAAAGAACCGCTACTCCATCGCCTAAGCCAACCGAAAGCAGCTCAGTAACCACTACCCATCAGACATCTAGGAGGAAATGAACATGACGACAACAGTAACCTTGGAATTGAAATTTTTGACGGCCGACGGGAAAACCCGCAACTTGAGTGTCAAGAACCCGAAAAGCGGCTTGACTTCGGCTGAACTGCAACCGGCAATGGACGCCATCATCGGTCTGAACGCGTTCGAAGTGAAAGGCATCAACCCCTTCACCGCAGTCAACAGCGCCCGCTATGTGGAACGCACCATCACCGACCTGATCGCCGAAGCCGAATAAAATCAGAAAAGCAGTACAAGCTATTTGGACTGCGGGACAACTTAAGTATTCATCAACAACGCCCAAGGGTGTCTCATTCGGAGGCACCCTTTTTTGGCGCTTATCCGATCGAGCACAAAGTAACTGTAACGAGAAAAAAACTAGGAGGAACACTATGAACTACACAATCGAAAAACGGATCTTTTCCATCTACCAGAATCCACTCACTGCGGCCAACCTGATCATCGCCCACGAATCCGGAAACCCGAACAACGTCGGCAAAAACAGCCTCGAGAACGAAGTCAGCTACATGCAGCGAAATTGGCAAAACGCCTTCGTTTCCCATTGGGTCGGCGGAGGCGGGAAAATAATCCAGATCGCCAACACCGGCAAAGTCCAATGGGGTGTCGGCCCGAAAGCGAACGGCTATGCCTATGCCCAAGTCGAGTTGGCGCGGACGAACAGCCGCGCCATTTTTGATCAGGACTACAAAGCTTATGTCTG
>NZ_JBAWAZ010000140.1:0-2137 GCF_049589555.1 Trichococcus sp. | reverse complement strand
GTCGAAAGCTTGGTTCCGGAGGTGATCCAGTCACCTGCGGGCGAAACGATCCTGGATTTCAAGCAAAACATGGTCGGTTGGATAGCCTTCAAGTCGCAGGCACCGGCCGGAACGGAAGTCGGTTATGAAGTGGGGGAAGAGTTGCAGGATGGCTGTTTCTACAACGATAACCTGCGGACTGCGGAAGCGAAGTTCACCTACATCAGCGACGGAAGCGAAAGAGTCGTCCGTCCGCACTTCACATTCTATGGTTTCCGCTATGCGAAGCTGATCGGTTTCGATCAGGCAGTCAATCCGGCCGATTTCATCGGCTACGTGATCCACAGTGACCTGGAAGTGACCGGAAAAATCGAGACGGCGAATCCCCAAGTGAATCAATTGATCAAAAATGCGCTTTGGGGACAAAAAGGGAATTTCCTGGATGTGCCGACGGATTGCCCTCAGCGGGATGAGCGGATGGGCTGGACGGGCGATGCGCAGATATTTGCCCGCACAGCCAGCTACAACATGTACACGCCGGCGTTTTACCGGAAGTTTATGCATGATTTGCGCCTGGAACAGGAACAATTGGACGGATCGATTCCCTTCGTCGTGCCGATGCTGAAACCGAAAAGTTCGGAAGGCGGGTTTATGGGAGCCGGAGCAGCGGCTTGGAGCGATGCCGCGACCGTGATTCCGTGGGTACTCTATGAACAGCACGGCGATCTCTCGCTGTTGCGGGAGCAATACACCACGATGGTCGATTGGGTCGAATATGTCTACCGCGAAGATGAGCGGAGCGGTTCGAACAGACTTTGGACGACAGGTTTCCAGTTTGGCGATTGGCTGGCGTTGGACGGAAAGAACCCGAAAGCTCCGATCGGCGGGACGGATACGAAGCTGGTCGCTTCTGTCTACTATTATTATTCGGCAACCCTTACGGCCAAGGCTGCCGCAGCTTTGGGCAAGCAGGCGGATGCCGAAAAGTACACGGCGTTGGCGGAAAGCATCAAAGCCGCCCTCCAGGCTGAATTTTTGACCGCGAAAGGTCGATTGGCTGTGAATACGCAGACCGCGTATGTCCTGTTCCTCTATTTTGATCTGGTCCCGCAAGCAAGCCTGAGTCGGGTCATTGCCGATTTTGAAGCGAAGCTGTTGGAGGATGATGTGCATCTGAAGACCGGTTTTGTCGGCACGCCATATCTGTGCGAGGCCCTCACGAAGAGCGGCTTGACGGAGTTGGCCTACAGCATCTTGCTGAACGAGGATTATCCGAGCTGGCTGTACGCGGTCAATCTCGGCGCAACCACGATCTGGGAGCGCTGGAATTCCGTCTTGCCGGATGGGAAAATCAGCGGCACGGACATGAACTCATTGAACCATTACGCCTACGGATCAATCGTCGAATGGCTCTACCGTTCGGTGTTGGGCATTCAAGCCGACTCGAAGAAAGCCGGCTACCGTCATTTTTATCTGAAACCTGCCCCAAGCGCGCAACTAGGCGCCGCAAGTGGAGAATATGACTCTTCCTCAGGAAAAATCAAGAGTGGATGGCGCATCCTGGAAGACGGGCAACTGCATTTCGCTTTCGAGGTGCCGACCCAAAGCACGGCCACGATCGAACTTCCGCACTGCTCAGTCGATGAAATCGCGGGCCAATTGCAGGGCTTTGGCATTGACCAAGCGGAAATCATCCAAAAAGGCGTCAGCGTATCCTTTACGGTAGCCGGAGGAGCGTATGCATTTACCTACAAGCCGCTGAAATCCTACAAGGTCAGCTATTCCATTGCGATGACGTACAAAGAGCTCTTGGCTATCAAAGCAACCCGCACGGTGATTTTCGACCATCTGCCGATGCTGAAAGGGAATGACCTGGCGCTGAACCAGTTGGATAGCCCGTTCGAAACTTTTTCCTCGGTCCCGATTGTGCAGCATTTTGTGAATGACCGCGTTCTTGGAGAAATCAATGAGGCGCTTGCGAAACTGTAAAGCGCTGTGTTGATCAAATACCTTAAAAAATGTCGTGAATGCGAAAAGAATGGACCCTATGCGCTTGCGTTAATGCGTCGGGAACTGCTGTATAATTAGCGTTAATAAGGAATAACAGTAAAGGTGTGATTTGATGGTACGTTTAACAGAAAAGCCGTTTTTTTTATCG
>NZ_JBAWAZ010000139.1:0-2409 GCF_049589555.1 Trichococcus sp. | reverse complement strand
ATTGAACGCGACGTCCAGTGTGTTGCCCTCGGCTATGGCAACATGGATGTCCGGCTCGATGAATACCGTCTCCTCGAATGTGGTCTCCCACTGCAGCTTTGTCTTCAGTTTACTCATGTAGGTGATGATTTCGATCAGCTCGTCATGGTCAATCTCCTCAGCGTCCATAATCGACTCCAAGCGATAGGTAGACAGCTCCTTGAAATAATTTTCCAGTATGTAGTAGGCCAGCGGAGGCGACTGTTCGTCCCTTTCGGTCTGCAGCATCAGAAACTCCTGCAGGTCGCGGGCACCGACACCGGGAGGATCCAACTGCTGCAGGAGCGTCAAGGCATCCAGCATTTCCGCTTCGGCTGCGGAAGTTACTTCCTCAGCCTCTTCCAACTTGATATCCAAATAGCCGTCATCCGTCACGTATCGGATGAGGAACAGAACCAGCTGCCTGAGCGGCGTGTTTTTCATGTTCAGATAGATCTGTTCATGCAGAAAATCATAGAGCGACTGATTTTTGCTTTCCATGCGTTCATACCAGGGCGTCTGATTATCCGCCGTGTATACATTGGAGACGGCCACCGCGCCCGTTTCGGATGCCCGCTTTTTGATGTCCATCAACGGATTCCCCAATGCCTTGTCCTCTATGTAGGCGGAAAGTTCCGACATGGGCATCTGCAAAATGTGCAACGCCTGTTGCATCTGTTGCGTCATCCGGATCGATTGTTGCTGCGTTTGTTTCAGTTGGAATTCCTGCATCGCCATTGTCTGCTCACCTCCAAACGTTATCCTTTATATAAAGCAATACAAGTAGTATACCATCTTTGGAGCGCTTACTTGTAAAAAATAATGAGAAAACCCGGCAAACAAGATTCCAGATCTTGTTTGCCGGGTTTAACATGATAACTATTCGGAAGTGGGATTAGCCCTTGAACCAGTTCTCAGGGTCTTTGCTCCAGTCTTTCAATAACTCCAACTCTTCTTCGGAGATGTAATTTGTTTCATGGGCAACTTCCAGCAATGTGCTGTAGTTGGACAATGTGTCGATCGCAAGGCCGGCATCGGCGAAATTTTTCATTCCTTTTGCCAATTCGTAAGTGAAGATGGCAACGCAGCCCAATACGTTTGCGCCTTCAAGTTCAGCTGCTTTTGACGCTTCGATGACGCTGCCGCCTGTTGAAATCAGATCTTCGACTACGACCATTTTTTGGCCTTCGGTGATTTTGCCTTCGATTTTGCGGCCTGTTCCGTGGTCTTTCGCTTTGCTGCGGATGTAGACCATCGGCAAGTCCAAAATGTCGGCGATCCAGGCTGCATGCGGGATGCCTGCAGTCGCAGTTCCGGCAATCACTTCTGCGTCCGGATATTTTTCTTTGATCAGGTCAGCCAAGCCTTGCGCGATCTGTTTGCGCACAGCCGGGTAGCTCATAGTGACGCGGTTATCGCAATAGATCGGGCTTCTGATTCCTGATGCCCAAGTGAAAGGGTCCTGAGGGCTTAAGCTCACTGCTTTGATGTCCAATAATGATTTTGCTACTTCTTTTGCTATCGTCATTTTATTCCGCTCCATTCCATTGGTTCTTGATTTCGTAATAGGCTGCAACCGGATCCGCTGCCTGGGTGATCGGACGACCGACTACGATGAAGGTTGAACCGATTTCTCTTGCGCGGCCTGGTGTCGCGACGCGCTTCTGGTCTCCAACCGCACTGCCGGCCGGGCGGATACCTGGTGTCAAGCAGATGAAATCTTCATTCGTGTGGTCCTTGATCATGCGCGCTTCCCATGCGGAACAGACGACGCCATCGAGTCCGGATTTGCAGGTCAGATCCGCGTAATGCAGGACGCTCTCCTGCAGGCTGACTTTGATCAGCTGTTCCGTCTGCATCGCTTCTTCGGAAGTCGAAGTCAATTGCGTGACCGCGATCAGTTTCGGAACGGAGCTTCCTGCTGGCGTACCAGCGATCAAGCCTTCTTTGGCGGCTTTCATCATTTCCGAACCGCCTGCTGCATGGACATTGACCATATCGATATCCAAAGCCGCCAAGCCTTTCATGGCGCGGTGAACGGTGTTCGGGATGTCATGTAATTTCAGGTCCAGGAAAATCTCATGGCCCAATTCCTTGATCCATTTGATGATTTCCGCTCCGTGCTGGTAATACAGTTCCATCCCCACTTTTACATAGAGGGATTCATCTTTGAAAAGCAATAAGAAATCCTCAATTTCCTTTTTTGTTGAAAAGTCTAACGCGATTATCGGTTTATCGTTCATTCAGGATGCCTTCTCTCACTTCTTTGATTAATTCCTGCAGGCTGTTGATGCCCAGTTCGTCCATGCGTTGCGGAAGCTGTTCGATCAGTTTCGGGCAAACGAACGGATCGGTGAAGTTGGCCATGCCGACGCCGACCGCGCTTGCTCC
>NZ_JBAWAZ010000138.1:0-2563 GCF_049589555.1 Trichococcus sp. | reverse complement strand
CAGGAATAACCGGATTTGCAAGAAAAACGAGCTCCGGACTGATCCGGAACTCTTTCTCAATGATAATCTAGGATTCTTTGACCGATTGGACTTCGTAGCCCAACTTTTGGATCGTTTCGCTGATGTCATCCCCTGAAGTTTTGTTGCCATCGAATTCGGCTTTGACTTTGCTGGAGTTGAACAACACTTTGACGGTTTCGACCCCATCGATTTTGCTGACGGCTGATTCGATCTTCTTGATGCAGGATGGGCAAGTGACGGGTCCTAACTGGATAACGGCTTGGCTCATGATTGATTCCTCCTATTTGTCTGGTATGACTATAGTATAAGCGGAAAATCCTAGAAAGAACTTGACCGGCGTCAAGTATTCGAAATCATTTTAAGTTTTGAAATACCTGGTGTACAGCCGCACTACTTTTTGTTTTGCGGAACAATAAAACGCATTTGTAAGCGGTATATTCTTATTTTCCGGAACATATCTTTGCCTGTCTGATTGGCCTATACTAATGACATCAATTCGTATCCGGGAACCGCGGCACTGCTGCACTCCGGAGCGTTTGGAACGACCCGGCAGCCAACCGCTGAGCGTGTTCTTTGCTGGTCCATCATAAGTAGAAAGAAGGAATCATCATGGCCTACAAAGTTGTCATCCCAGAAGATATCAGTGCATTAGGAAAAGACTTTCTGCAAGACAAAGGGTACGAGATCGTCGTCGGAAACGGGAACATCAGCGTCGAGTACCTGAAGGAATTGATTGCCGATGCTGATGCCATTCTGGTCAGGCCAAATGCGCCATACCCTGAAGAAGTTCTGGCAGCCGCCAAAAAGTTAAAAGTCATCGGTGTCCATGGCGTGGATTACGGCAATGTCGACACAAGTTATTGCGTCAAACGGAGAATCCCGATCACAACAACGCCTGCAGCGACTTGCAATGCGGTCGCAGAACGGACGCTGGGGTTCATCATGAGCCTTGCGCATCAGATCCCGTTCATGGACCAACAAATGCGCCATGACAATTGGGGCGCGCGCTACGAGCACAAGGGTACGGAGTTGAAAGGCAAGACACTCGGATTGATCGGCCTTGGTCGCATCGGTTCGCTGGTTGCCCGCAAAGCGACAAACGGATTCGACATGAAGGTGATTGCTTATGATGAATTTCTTGTGAAAAATGAATACGCAGGCTTTGTGACTTGCGCTAGTTCGATGGAGGAAGTTTTGGCAAAATCCGATTTCGTTTCCTTGCATGTCCCTGTCACAGCGGAAACAACAGGAATGATCAATCAGGAAACACTGCGCTTGATGAAACCGAACGCCTACTTGATCAATTGCGCCCGCGGAGAACTCGTCAACGAGGAGGCGCTTTATGAAGCCTTGAAGAGCGGGGTCATCAACGGTGCTGCCCTGGATGTCTTTCAGGAGGAGCCGATTGCGCAGGATCATCCTTTCTTCGAATTGGATAACCTGATCATGACACCGCATAACGCCATCATCACGCATGAAGCGCTGGATCTGATGGGCTACCACGCAGCCGTCGGAATCGATGATGTGCTGAACGGCAGACAGCCGCAATGGCAAGAACGCTTAGTGCAAACTGCTGTGGCAGAACAAGTGTAACAGAACGAAAATATGCTTTGAATAGAAACGGTATCTTGTTTTTATAAACAGTTGGAAGGGCGCTCGTAATCGGGCGTCTTTTTTGCGCGCTTGGGTGGTTTGGCGATCGGAATCCAGAAGAAATGCGCAGCACGGTGGACCGAAATTATCGAATACCCGAGAAACATTCGACAATTTGCACCTCGCAATCAAAAAAAGCGAGAATGCATCATGCATCCTCGCTTTTACAGTTGTTAAATTGCTTAAGTTAATGACGTTTTTCTATAAAGCAGCCTCTTCTTTTGCACTCACAATGTCTTCAGTGCTTCCTCGATCGGATCGAGTTCGTCCACTTCGGTCACGGGCGCTTCCGTTTCGGCATCGAATCTTTCCTCTGGTTCAGGAAACTTCGCGGCGAATTTTTGTTTCACGGTGTCGGTCGTTTCCTGGGCCTTTTCTTTGACTTGCTCGACGGCGTCTTTCGCAGTTTCTTTGGCGGTTTCCGTGGCCTGATCGGCGTAGTCCATCACCTTGTCCAACGCTTCATCGGCTTTGTCTGCCAAATCTTTGCGGATATCTTTGCCTGGCTTTGGTGACAGCAGCAGGGCGATCCCTCCGCCGATCACAAGCCCTTTGACGAAACTAGAAAATTTTCCCATTGTCGGTTCCTCCTTTATTTAGTCCAAATACCACTATACAACTGAACGGATTGGATGCTTGAAGAAAAAACAAAGACGATTTTACAACTTCAGTATAAGTCACGCCCAAAATTAAACAAAACAAAAACCACTGGCTCTCCCTAAATATCGCTCATTTTCTTGTTGATCTGAACCATGCTCAGACGGCCGGTATGCTCCAGCATGTATTCGTAGTTGGCCAAGTAGTCCTTTTCGAAGATGCCGCTGTAAAAAAGATCAAGGATATAGCTGAAACCGGCGGAAGAAGCGAATTGGCCGATTTTTGAATAATA
>NZ_JBAWAZ010000137.1:0-2019 GCF_049589555.1 Trichococcus sp. | reverse complement strand
TCATTAAAATAGGCGAGATGATTAATAACAGATAATAATAAGGGTTGATGGAATCCGTAAAGAACAACGTAATACCACTAGCATACAATCCGATCCAAATCAGGATTTCACCGAAATAGTTTGGATGGCGTGTGATTGACCATAATCCTGATTGCAGAAGTGAATGTGTTTTTTTATTGATGTGTCGCCTTAGTTGTTCATCCCCAACTACTTCAAAGAACAATCCTAATAGCGCAACGAACAATGCAGCATAAACGAAATAGCGGTGGGCCGAATCAAAACTGAATTCGTTGTATTTGATTACCACATAGCTGGCAGATCCAACGATAAAGTTGATGATACCCTGAACCACAAACACTCTAAAAAAGGCGGTGACAACTACTTTATCGCCCCACTCTTTACGCCATTGTGCGTATCTGAAATCTTCGGGTTTCCCATAATTTCTTTTTAATAAACGGAGCGATAACCTAAGGCCCCATACACTAATGAACCCAACAATAGCATACGATAAAACTGTGGGATTTTCAGTCACAAGCAGTGTAAGCCAGCTCCCCACAACAAACCCTATCCCCCAACCAATATCGACAATTGAATTGTTTTTAATTACTGTTGCGATAATAAAGATGATCGTAAAGTAAACAAAGGTAAAAATTAATGGAACAAGCAGTCCGTCCAAACCAAAATTCGTGAATCCTTGTGTCGCTATTGCTAACGTCGCTATAAATAATAACGTATAAATTACAATTCTTTTCTTATCCATATTCCACCTCTTTCAATTTTTTATCCATCTCAGCATACCCCAAAAAAGTAAAATAATTCAGCCAGTTCTATCAATAAGATATAATACTCTCATTATACACTAATATATAATAAGCAATCGAATCAAAGCTTTTAATGAAGCCGGAATTTATTATCCTTTTCCGAGAATACTCAAATTGAATAAGCCATGCGCTTCCCCCAAATTCTCTAAAGGTAGAACAGCACAAAAATGTTGAGCTGGCCCTTGACTTAAAGTGCACTCTAGGGAGTATGCTGAATGTAATATTCCTAAGGAGATGATTTTATGGCAAAAGTAACTGCAGGAAGAGATTTATTAGGCGATTTTGCGCCAAAATTTGCTGAATTGAATGACGATGTCCTATTCGGGCAAGTCTGGTCGCGGGAAAAGGAATTCGCGCAGCGCGATCGTTCCATCGTCACCGTCACAGCATTGATCACAGGCGGAAACTTCGAGCAGCTTCCGTTCCACTTGAACAAGGCGAAAGAAAACGGCATTACAAAAGAGGAGATTGTGGAAATCATCACCCAGCTTGCGTTCTATGTCGGCTGGCCGAAAGCCTGGTCCGCATTCAATATCGCAAAAGAAACATACAAAGATTAATTCACAGGAGGAAAAAAATATGTCCAAAAACGAAGAAGTAAAAAAAGGCGTCATCTTCCCGATCGGGGATGAAAATACAGCTTACGAGCAGTACTTTGTCGGCCAAAGCTATTATAATGCACTGGTTGCCGATCCCGAAGTGGCTGTCGGCGTCGGCAATGTGACTTTTGAACCAGGTTGCCGCAACAACTGGCATATTCATCACGACGGCTACCAAATCCTGTTGGTCACCGGCGGAGAAGGATGGTATCAGGAAGACGGCAAGCCTGCCCAATCCTTGAAGCCCGGGGATGTCATCGTTACGCATGACGGTGTGAAACACTGGCACGGTGCCGCCAAGGACAGCTGGTTCGAGCACATCGCCATCACTGCTGGAAGACCGGAATGGCTGGAAGCTGTTTCCGAAGAGTTGTACGAAGGACTTCATCAATAATTGTACAAAAAAGAATGTCCGGCCTTAGAACTGGGGCCGGACATTCTTTTTTTGATTGTATTATATTAGTGAAAAAGATTTGCGGTGTCCGCTCGTCGGAGGAAATTTAGGTTGCCGGACCTTCAGCTCCGGCGAGGCAGCTGCTCTCCGGAGGACAGCCTTCAGAACCGGCCTCAATTCCTGCGAAGCGGACCTCGCCGGAGAT
>NZ_JBAWAZ010000136.1:0-3505 GCF_049589555.1 Trichococcus sp. | reverse complement strand
AATGCGGAGATTACTTTGGCATCCGCGCACGGGACGCGCAAGCTTCCCGTCAGACAATTCATCACCTTTGCCAAACAGACGCTGCTTCAACCCGATGAACTGGTGACGGAGATTGCGATACCGCTTGCCGACTATACGGTATCCTATTACCGGAAAATCGGCGGCAGGCAAGTCAACGCCATCTCCAAGGCGAGTTTCTATGCCGTGGCGATCAAGAAGGACGGCATCATCGAAGATGTGCGGATCGCATTCGGTTCCGTTGCGCCGACTGCCGTCAGGGACAGGGCCTGCGAAGAAATTTTGATAGGGACAATGGAAACGGAACTGGTTGCAAAAATAGAACCGTTGCGCACGCGATATGGGAAACTGCTTGCGCCATTGGACGATACCCGTTCCACGGCGGACTATCGGCGGCACGTATCGCTGCAGCTGCTGGAGGATTTCATCGGGAGGGGGCTGGCGAAATGAACAAGAAAGCCATTCAGATTGTCTACTGGGGTTCGTTGTGGGGGATAGCCGAAGCCACTTTGGGATATGTGTTGCATATGGCCGCAATCCAATTGCCCGGCGTTCCCGGCTTCGTGATGTTCCCTATTGCCTTTTATTTCATGAGGAAGGCTTACTTGTCGACCGGGAAGCCCGGGGCGGTCTTTCAGGTGGCGTTGGTGTCGGCGTTGATCAAGTGTTGCGATTTGCTGATTACGGGAAATATTCCGATTAGGATACTCAATCCGGCCCTGTCCATCGTGTTGGAAGGCCTGGCGGTTGCGCTCGTATTCGCCTATGCCGAAAGGAGGAAGATTGCCATCGGCTTTGCGTCGGTTTTTTCGATGGGCGTCCTGTGGCGCGCGGTTTTTCTCTTCTATCTGTTCCTGATTTCGCTCATTGATCTGCCGGCCGCGCTTGTGACTGACGGACTGCAGTTCAGCCTGCGCTTCCTGTTTTTGGAAAGCTTAGTGAATGCCATTTTGATGCTCGCCTATCTGAAAATTGAAAGAATAGAACGCGTTGTTGCGGTGACCCCGTTGGTTGCCTATGCGGCGCTGGCGACAGCCATCATGCTGACGCTTGCGTTTTAGGGGGGACGGCATGGGACGCGTGAACATCATCACGGGAGAAATGGACGCCGGGAAGACGACGGAGCTGATCCGGCTCTACCATGAATTGCCCGCTGGTACCGCCGATGGCTTCGCGAGCATCAAAGCTTTTTCGGAGCAGGGTGCGTTCGAAGGATATGACTTGAAGAGACTGGCGACCGGAACAACAGCTCCTTTCATCAGACTGAGCAAGGATGATGAAGTGCCACCTCAGCAGGACAGTTTCGGATTCGACCGTTTCACTTTCCTGATGGAGCCCCTCGCGGCAACTGAGGATGTTATCCGCGATATCATTTCCGATCCGGCAATCCGGACTATCCTGCTGGATGAAATCGGTCCGGTCGAACTGCAAGGAAACGGGTTCTGCAGGGCATTGAAGAGTCTGTTGGCGAGCGATAAGGAACTTTATCTTTGCATCAACAGAAAGAACCTGGATCCGGTGGCAAAAAAATTTGGAATCGTGACGTACCGTCTGATTGTAGTTGAAGATCAAACATTCCCCTCGCAATGATAAAAACGAGGGGAATGTTGTTGTTATCAAATGATGAGGCTTGCGCCACAGCGCTTTTCCGCTTAGAATGGAAGAACTGCAAAATAACGGAAAAGAAAGGAAGAGGCTAGATGCGATTGGATAAACTGCTCAGCGAATGCGGCTACGGTTCCCGAGGACAAGTGAAAAAATTGATCAGAAGCAAACAAGTCAGCATCGACGGGGAAATCGTGCTGGCGGACAACCACAATGTAGATCCGCAGATCCAGACGGTCATCGTCTCGGGTAAAACGCTGATGCACCGGACCAATGTCTACTACATGTTGCACAAACCGGCTGGCGTAGTAACGGCGGTATCCGATGAAGGCAACCGCACAGTCATCGATCTGATTGACCCGTCCGACCGCAGACCTGGCCTGTATCCCGTCGGACGGCTGGACAAGGATACGGAAGGGCTGTTGCTGATCACGGACAACGGGCAACTGGGATATCAGCTGTTGCTGCCGCACAAAAAAGTGACGAAGCGCTATGAAGTCGTCGTGAACGAGCGCGTGACCGCCGCCGATCAGGAAGCCTTCGCCGAAGGGATCGTCTTCCACGGCGGAACTACCTGCAAGCCGGCACGTTTGACCATCCTCAGCCATGGGGACGAGGAAAGTCGCGTGCTGCTGGACATCAGCGAGGGGAAATTCCACCAAGTGAAGAAGATGTTCCTCTCGGTCGGCAAGAAAGTCACCTATCTGAAACGGCTGACGATGGGGCCGATCGAACTGGACGAATCGATTCCTCCCGGCAGCTACCGGTCGCTCAACGAAGCGGAACTGGAACAATTGAAGCCGTATTTCAAATAACCTGTCAATTTAGCCCACGTCCCCCAAGGTATTCAGCTGACAGGGTTCAGAAACATCACCCCATTAAGGAATGGGTCGGAAACCTAACGCCACTAACCATATATGCGAATAACACTATGCCAAGAAGCATCCTTTGATCACCGATGACTCCGAACTGCTTTCGGACAATCTGCCATTTTTAGGAGGAACTGTCATGTTTTTCGTTTTCTTGGGTTTGTTTGCTTTAGCTTATTTTGCCGGGGAAGCCGCCTGGAAAGTCATTATTGCTGTCATAGCCTTGGTCGTTTGCTTCGCTTTTCCGCCATTCGCCGCCGCCGTGCCGATTTTCTATATTTTGCGTGCCGTTTTTCGGCATTACGATTAGGGGGCCGCACTGGAGCGTGTTTTCGGATTGTCCCTAACATTCCAAAAATAGAAAAATAGAAGGCGTCACAATCATTTCAGATCGATATTGTGGTTTCAGATTTCATTACGCCACCTGATAATCAAATGTAACGGTACGCCAAATAACCCTTGCCGCATTTATGCAGTGCAGCAAGGGTTATTTGGCGTTTAGACAGCAAGTCTCCTGAGGCAAACAAGGCGTGGGTTCCGTCACCATTTTTTCAGCCACACCTGTTCAAAGCCCATTTTCTTCAATGCGCGCGGCCGTTTTTTCCCTCGGCTTTGTCTGCGTCAACTGGTAGCTTTCCGTGATGATCCGGTCGGCAATCGGGTAGAGCTCTTCGGAGATGAGCCGCAGGGTGATCCAGTGGGTCTTGTTCATATGATAGGCTGGCATGATTTCCGGGATTGTCTCGCGCAGATACTCATTGCGTTCCGGCGTGTTCTTGACGTTCAGCCAAATTTCACCGTTCCGTTCATAGATGTAGGCGAACGATTTTCGGTTGCCTTCGTGGCGCATGACGGTCCAGTTGGGGTCATCGAAAGGGTAATCCTCGATGACATGCGCGTGCTCCTGGCAAAGGGCGATCAGCCGGGTCCGGACAGTATGCAGTTCTTCCATGTTACGTTCCTTCTTTCCTGTTCATTTGACCATACCTTTATTATATTAAATTTTCCCGAAA
>NZ_JBAWAZ010000135.1:0-31621 GCF_049589555.1 Trichococcus sp. | reverse complement strand
ATGCTTTCTGCCACCAACGAGCGATAATAATCGGAATTGAAGGTCTTGACGTCGGAGTCATTATTCATATAGCCGAGCTCCAACAACAGGGCAGGTTGCTCATTTTCGCGTGTGACCAAGAAGTCGCCGAATTTGGATCCATTGTCCTGAAACGGCAAAGTGTCGGCAAGGTGATCATCGACAAGATTTGCCAACGGAATATCCGCATCAGCATAATAATAGGTCGTGAAGCCGGTCGCGGAAGTACCGCTTGCGGTGGAATCATAGTGCAGACTGATGAACAGATCGGCGTTGTTGACATTACTCATTTCTGCCCGATCTTCCAAGGTTACGTAAACATCAGAGGTGCGCGTCAAAATGACGTTTGCTCCGGCACTGCGTAATTTTTCAGCCACCGCTTGAGCGGTTTTGAGTGTTACTTCCTTCTCGTAAATATAAGTACCTTCCGCACCTGGATCTTCCCCTCCGTGGCCCGGATCGATTACGATGGTCGCTTCGGCAAGCGTGGTGGTCGATGACGCAGTGACGGGCGTATTGAGTGACTCGGATGTTTCCACCAACCAGGAGGCGACGTAACCTTCCTTGTTTCCCTCATAAAGGATCTTATAGAAATCACCGGATTCGCTGATCAGTTCGTACTCTTCGCCTTTTTCAGCAATGAACAGGATATCGCTGCCTGTCGAAGGACTGCTGCGGACATTTACGCCATCCATCGTGATGATCACTTTCGGATTAGCATCGTCTGCAACAACCGCAGTGGTATCGACTGTTTCCGGCGCCAACTGGATGCTGCCTGGTGAAATTTCGATCAGCTCCGACAAAATCCAAGCGACCTTATTGTTGTACTGGATTTGGCTCCAGCCGTTCTCTTCATATAGCAGAGCGAATTTTTCGCCTTCACTGGCCGTTCCGACAACTTCGGACGATTCATTATTCTCCTGCCGAACATTGGCGGAGGGCACAAGGACTGTTGCCAGTAATTCGGATGTTGCCGCGATTTCGGTGTTGTTGATCAACCAACTGGCTACCCAACCGATTCTTCCGTCCGAAAGCCGGACTTTATACCATTCGTTCTTATCGGCCAAAACATTGACTGAGGAACCGCCTTGAATTTGCGTCATAATGTCGTAGGATAATCCTGGACCGGACCGGACGTTTACGATGCTGGCGGAGATGCTGACCGTAGTATAGTTGGCTAATGCTACCGTACCGAAGGAGCCCAATCCGACAAATAACAAAAAAAGCGTTAAGAAGAACAGATGTCTATTTTTTGCGATAGTCTTCACTAGTTGTCTCCTTTCTGGTTTGGGATGCATAAAATTTACAAAAATTGTTCAATTCTTCTATCATTATAGCAAATATACGGTATCCAATGCAAAGCCTTTTCAGAAATTATGGATCTGTTCCTTATATGGACAAAGCTAAACCGCGACGCAGCCGTCCGACACAAAATATGCGATTGACTATGCTGGCCCCGAAAGTGAAAATATGATGAAAACAGTATTGACAATTCGGTGCTTATCTTGTATCGTTAAGGAAATTATAAATGTCCAGTGAAGATCGAAGTAGAATAGATTGGTTTGATTCAGAGAGGATTGCCGCGGCTGAGAGCACTCCCAAACGTTTATTCGAAAGACAGGTTGGAGGATTAATAGTGAAAAGCTATTACGCCACGAACGTTACTCGTTAAAGGAAAGCTATGCTTTCGAATAAAGGTGGCACCACGTCTGACTAATCGTCCTTTTCCATGATGGAAAGAGGGCTATTTTTTTGCTTTTTTTCAGACAAAAGACAGTATGAAGCGAAAGGAATGGTTATAAAAATGATACAAAAACCAAAAGGGACTGCCGACATATTTTTGCAGGAAGCAGAAATTTGGCAATACGTGGAAGAAACAGCCCGCATCTTACTGCATGACTATCAATTCTCAGAAATCCGCACCCCGATGTTCGAAAGCTATGAACTGTTCTCAAGAGGGGTCGGCGACACGAGTGACATCGTATCGAAGGAAATGTACGACTTCTACGACAAAGGCGAACGACACATCGCGTTGAAGCCAGAAGGGACGGCTCCAGTGGTCCGGGCTTATGTCGAAAACAAGCTGTTCGGTCCTGAACATCCGAAACCGCTGAAAGTCTATTACATCAGCCCGATGTTCCGCTACGAAAGACCACAAGGCGGAAGAATGCGTCAATTCCACCAACTGGGTGTCGAAGTTTTCGGAAGCGTCAATCCGGCGACAGATGTCGAAACGATGGCATTGGCATGGGATATATTGAAAGAATTGGATTTGGGCGATCTAAAATTGGTCATCAATTCGTTGGGCAAGACAGAAGATCGGATCAGATACCGCGAAGCGTTGATCGCCTACTTGGAACCTTTCCATGATGAACTGAGCAAAGAATCCCAGACCCGTCTCCACAAGAATCCGTTGCGCGTGTTGGACAGCAAAGACAAGCGCGATAAGGAAATCGTTGCCCAGGCACCGAGCATTTTGGAGTTCCTGTCGGAAGATTCGAAGAAACATTTTGAATCGGTTCAGGAAATGCTTCAGGCATTGGAAATCCCCTTCACGATCAACAGCAACATGGTCCGAGGACTCGATTATTATCAGGATACGATTTTTGAAATCATGACCTCATCCGCAGTCTTCGGAGCGGAAACGACCATCTGCGGCGGCGGCCGTTATGACGGCTTGGTCGAGGAAATCGGCGGACCGGAAGTGCCTGGGTTTGGCTTCGGGATGGGCTTGGAAAGACTGATCCTTTTGATGAAGGATCAGCAAGTCGATGTACCGAAACTATCCGAGTTGGATGTCTATGTGGTCGGTCTGGGAGAAGCTACGAACATCGAATCCTTGAAATTGGTCCAAAACGCACGCCAAGCAGGGTATTCGGCGGACCGGGACTTCCATGATCGCAAAGCCAAAGCACAATTCAAAACCGCCACGAAAAATGGGGCCAAAGTAGTGCTTACCATCGGCGAAGATGAATTGAACAACAAACAAGTGCAATTCAAAGTGATGTCGACCGGTAAAGAGCAGAAAGTGGCGTTGACTGAGATTTACGCTGATTTTGATAAAGTGTACAAAACACAGACAGCAGATATGACAGCTTTCAATGAATTTTTCGGAAAAGAAGACTAGAACATACAGAAAAGGGTAGTGAAAATGGATAGAAGAACAGAGTATTGCGGATTATTTACGGAAGCAACCGTTGGACAGACTGTCGTCGCCAATGGTTGGGTTAACAAAAGAAGAGACTTAGGCGGATTGATCTTTATCCATCTGCGTGACCGCGAAGGCATCGTCCAAGTCGTTTTCAACACAGAATTCAATGAAGAAGCGTTCCGCATTGCGGAAACGATCCGTGGGGAATATGTCCTGCAGGTCAAAGGTAAAGTAGTCCTTCGTGAAGCAAATCAGATCAATCCGAACATCGGCACAGGCACAATCGAAATCGAAGCGGAATCCGTGGAGATTTTGGCGAAAGCGAAAACACCACCGTTCTATATCGAAGGCGATCTGAACGTATCCGATGAATTGCGCATGAAATACCGTTACATCGATTTAAGAAGAGACAAAATGATGAACAACATGAAAATTCGCCACCAAACGACGCGCACTGTCCGCAACTATTTGGATGACTTGAATTTCATGGACATCGAAACACCTTATTTGACGAAATCGACTCCGGAAGGTGCGCGTGACTATATCGTTCCATCCCGTGTCCATCAAGGCGAATTTTATGCACTGCCGCAATCACCGCAACTTTTCAAACAGATGCTTATGGGCGCAGGCTTTGACCGCTATTATCAAATCGTTCGCTGCTTCCGTGATGAAGATCTGCGCGGTGACAGACAGCCGGAATTCACCCAAATCGATATCGAAACCAGTTTCCTGTCTGCTGCTGAAATCCAGGAAATCACCGAAACTATGCTTCAGAAAGTCATGAAGGACGTTTTGGGCAAAGACATTCCGGCTCCATTCCCGCGCATTTCCTACGATGAAGCGATGAACCGATTCGGCAGCGATAAGCCGGATACCCGTTTCGCGTTGGAACTGATCGACATGAATGAATTTGCGAAAACTTCTTCGTTCAACGTATTTAAAGCGACCAGCGAAAGCGGCGGCCAAGTCCGTGGCTTGAACGTCAAAGGCAAAGCCGATGCCTATTCGCGCAAAGACATGGATAACCTGATCGAGTACGCCAAACAATACGGCGCAAAAGGCATGGCTTGGATGAAAGTCGAAGAGGACGGACTGAAAGGCGCCGTGGCTAAATTCTTCACCGAAGACAGCGAAGAATTGATCAGACTGATGGATGCGGAGCCTGGCGACTTGCTGGTGTTCGTTGCTGATAAAAAAGAGATCGTCTATCAAGCATTAGGAGAGCTGCGCCTGAAGTTCGGCCGCGATCTTGATCTGATCGACAAATCCCAATTTGCTTTCGTTTGGGTTGTAAATTGGCCATTGCTTGAGTACGATGCGGACGCAAAACGCTACACAGCAATGCACCATCCATTCACTCGTCCAAATGACGAAGATCTTGCCAAATTAGCCGACCACCCGGAAGAAGTCTATGCACAAGCCTACGATATCGTTTTGAACGGGTATGAAATCGGCGGCGGCTCTCTGCGTATCTACACAAGAGAAGTGCAGGAACAGATGTTTGCGGCACTTGGCTTCAGCAAAGAAGATGCCGAAGAGGAGTTCGGTTTCTTGTTGGATGCATTCGACTATGGCTTCCCACCACATGGCGGCATCGCTTTAGGACTGGATCGTCTGGTCATGTTGTTGGCTGGCGAATCGAACATCCGCGAAGTGATCGCGTTCCCTAAAAACGGGAAAGCTTTCGACCCGATGACGAACGCTCCAAGCGAAGTAAGCGCAGCTCAGTTGAAAGAACTGAGCCTGAAAATCGCTTCATTGGACTAACATCGGACTAACAATTGCACTAAAAAGAGCATCTGATGGTAAGGAAAACAAGCCTTATGATACAATAATCGTATCATAAGGCTTGTTTTTTTCGTCTCTGGGTTTATTGAAGGCGAAAATGCTTTTTAGGATAATACACAATAAAAGGGTGAAGATATGTTAAAGATAGGTTCACATGTTTCTATGGGCGGTAAAAAAATGCTGTTGGGCTCAGCGGAGGAGGCAGCATCATACGGTTCTTCGGTGTTTATGATCTACACAGGCGCTCCGCAGAATACCCGGAGAAAAAGCGTCGATGAGATGAATATTCCGGAAGGCATGGACTATATGGCGAAGCATGGTTTGGTTGAGCTGGTCGTGCATGCACCCTACATCATCAATTTGGCCAATACCACAAAACCGGATCATTTTGAATTCGCAATCGGATTTTTGCGCGATGAAATCGTGCGGGCGCAAGCTCTTGGAGCAAGACAAATTACGCTGCATCCGGGTTCGCATGTCGGTGCCGGTTCTGAGATAGGCATCAAACAGATCATCAAAGGCTTGAATGAAGTACTGGAGCCAAGTCAGACAGCACAGATTGCGTTGGAAACAATGGCCGGAAAAGGCACAGAAATCGGCCGGACGTTTGAGGAACTGGCGGCCATCCTGGATGGGGTAGTCTACAACGACAAGTTGTCTGTAACGTTGGATACGTGCCATATAAATGATGCGGGTTATAACGTCAAAGAGGACTTCGACGGTGTTTTGGAAGAGTTCGACCGCGTCATCGGCCTGGAACGTTTGAAAATGGTCCATATCAACGACTCGAAAAACGAAAGAGGGACCCATAAGGACAGGCATGCTAACATCGGGTTCGGCACCATCGGTTTTGAAACCTTGAACAAAATTGTTCACCATCCGCAACTGCAGGATTTGCCGAAAATATTGGAGACGCCGTTCGTCGGCGAGGACAAAAAGAACAAGAAGGCACCTTACCGATTCGAATTGGATATGCTGAAATCGCAGACATTCAATCCGAGCTTATTGGAAGACATCCTGAACCAGTAAGAAATACATCTTTGGATGGATGCGAATTTGGCGAGGTTAAGGGATAATTGTATGCAAGCACGAAATGAAAGAATAAAGGAGATGGGAAGATGAAAGGTTGGTTGAAAGGCTTAATCGGTGTTTTTATTGCAGTGTTGTTGTTGGGAGTGCCATTGATCAGCTCCTATAATGGTTTGGTGACGGAGGAGAGCAATGTCGATGTCCAGTGGGCGAATGTGGAAACTAAGCTCCAAAGACGGTATGATCTGATCCCCAACTTGGTGGAATCGGTAAAAGGCGCCATGGAACAGGAACAGGAAGTGTTCGGCGCAATCGCTGATGCCCGTGCCAGAATCGGCAGTGCCCAAACGACCGAAGAACAGGTTACAGCCAGCAATGAAATGGAATCCGCACTTTCGCGTCTTTTGGTGATTGTCGAGAACTATCCGGAACTTAAATCGAACGAACAAGTCACGGCTCTGATGGATGAGTTGGCAGGCACCGAAAACAGAATTTCGGTCGAGAGGGATCGTTACAATGAAGCGGTCCAACAGTACAACAACAAAGTAAAACGGTTCCCGGGATCGCTCATGGCCGGCCTTTTCGGATTTGATGAAAAATCTTATTTTGAAGCGGTCAGCGGTGCTGAAACTGCTCCAAGTGTAGATCTGAATACAGACGATGAATAATTGAGGGGCTGATGATGCTTTGTTTCAAATGAGGAAAAAGGCGCGATGGCAATTGCTTGTGGTTTTGGGACTGTTCTTCTTTTCGATGGCGTTCGCGCCATCCAAACATGCGCAAGCATTGCCTGATCCGACAACCGAATTTTATGTCTATGATCCAAGCAGCACGCTCTCCGAAGAAACGAAATCATTCATCCTGAGCGTGAATGAGCAATATGAATTGACGGAAGAAAAGCCCCAAATTGTTGTGGCGGTAGTTGATTCACTGCAAGGTGAGACTATCGAGGAGTATTCTGTCGACCTGTTCGAAAAGTGGGAAATCGGCCAGGCGGATGCAGACAATGGTGTGCTGATTTTGTTGGCTCTGGAGGAAAGGGAAATCCGCTTCGAAATCGGATACGGTCTGGAAGGTGCCCTCACGGACAGCAGGACCGGCAGGATCCTGGACAATCATCTGGATTATCTTTCGGCCAATGATTTCGATGGCGGGCTGAAAGAAATCTTTACGGAGGCGGCGGTTGTCGTCAATGAGGAATACCAATATGATGACGAAGTGATTTTCTCCGGCTATCCTGTCGATACAACGCAATACTCTGAAGGCGATTCATCATTCTTCGCCGATCTGGTCCAATTCCTGTTCATCCTTTTGCTGTTGTCCTTCTTTTTTGGTGGTCGAGGCAGAGGCGGACGCGGTGGACGCGGCGGCGGAATGAATCCGTTGTGGTGGTTGCTTCTTAGCGGTGGCGGTGGCGGTTACCGCGGCAACAATCATCGTGGAGGGTATGGCGGTGGCGGTTTCGGTGGTGGTGGCTTTGGCGGAGGCGGCGGCTTCGGAGGAGGCGGTTCTTCCGGAGGCGGCGGATCCAGCAGAGGGTTTTAACGGAGCTGTTGCGGCAATGAATATGAAAACAAAAGAAGAGGACCCGGTTCAAAAATCGGGTCCTCTTCTTTTGTTTTCAGGGAATGATGGTTGTATCGGAAATTTCGATGCTGCTCATAATGATGGCGGCTGTTTCTTCTATAGAACGCTTGGATACATTGATGACGATGCAACCCAATTTGTTGTACAATTCATAGGCGTATTCCAGTTCAGCCCGGATGCGGTCCATGTCCGAATAAATGGTTTCCGGCGATAATCCGTAGGCGATCATCCGCTCCTTGCGGAAATTATTCAATACCTCAGCATCATTTGTCAATCCGACGATTTTTTTCGGATCCACTTGCCAAATTTCGTCAGGCACTGAGGCTTCCGGCATGATCGGCAGGTTCGCCACTTTGATGGTCTTGTTCGCCAAAAACATGGATAGTGGCGTCTTTGAAGTGCGGGAAACGCCCAGCAGGACCAAATCGGCATCCAAGAAACCCTTTGGATCTTTCCCGTCATCGTACTTGACTGCGAACTCGATGGCGCTGATCCGGTTGAAGTATTCATCATCCAAACGATGCAGGGCGCCTGCTCTCCGGATAGGCTGCTGCCCGGTCTTTTCGGTGATATCACTGACCAATGCTTTCAATATGTTATAGCAAGGCAAGTCCTCTGCAGCGCAGAAACTGTCCGTGTATTCACTCAAATCTTCGACGACCAAAGTATGGATAACAAATGCTTTCAGTTCTTTAGCCTCTACCAATACAGGCTCCAAATCTTTCATTTTTCTGATGAATGGATAATGATACATATGAACAGTTATCGATGGGAATTGTGCCAAGACGGCCTGGAGGACTTTCCTGGCGGTGTCTCCTACCGAATCGGATATGATGACAAAATGTAGGTCCTGTTGCTCCATATAATTTCATCCTTTCTGAATCTTAATGATTGCAATCTCACTAATAATATACTATAGTCAATTTGAAATTGATAGAGTCGGGAGGGAAAATGATGCCGGTAGATACCGTAACCATTGCACTGCAGCAATTAAAGAAACAAGGTTATAAATATACCCAAAAAAGAGAAGATATCATTACGGTTTTTGTGGAAGCTAACCGCTATCTGTCTGCAAAAGCAGTTCTGCATGCGTTACAGGACGAATATCCGACACTCAGCTATGACACGATATACCGCAACCTGTACACTTTTGTGGAAGTTGGGATCTTGGAAGAAACAGAATTGAACAACGAAAAACTGTTCCGGATCACATGTTTGCACGAGGGACACCACCATCATCACTTCATTTGTCAACAATGCGGGATGACGATTGCTTTGCAGATGTGTCCGATGGATTTCTTTGAGCAACAGTTGGAGGGATGCCAAATTTCGTCCCATCGCTTCGAAATATTTGGTGTTTGCAAGAATTGTTTGGCGAATGCGTAGTCCTTCGTGAAGACAGCCAGACTGATGCTTTAACCGATTTTGATGATACACTCTTTTGTTTTGCAATAAAACGTTGCAATTGCTTTCTCCTATGATATAATATCAAAAGAACAATTTCATTTTGATTTCTTATTTTTCAAAAGGAAACGTTACTTTTAATGCTCGGAGGGAGGGAATATTTAATGTCAAAAACAGTTGTTCGTAAAAACGAATCTCTTGATGATGCTCTTCGTCGCTTTAAACGTACTGTTTCAAAAACTGGAACTCTACAAGACGCTCGTAAACATGAATTTTATGAAAAGCCAAGTGTGAAACGTAAGAAGAAATCTGAAGCTGCCAGAAAACGTAAATTCTAACAGCCAGATGCTTGCTTTCTAAAATTCTTAGAGACTAATCGATAAAGAATGGGATGATCTCCGTATCATTCCATTTTTTTGTCGTCCAGAAAAAGCGCCTTGAACACATGGGGGATAAATATTTTCATAAGACATGCCGCTTTATGTTATACTATTAGCAATAAGCAGTGAAAAAAATCCCCAAAAAGAGGAGTGTAGCTTGTTTGACCGATAAAGTGAATAAAACAGAGAAAATTGAAGTGATGGACGCATCCGTTTTGCCTCAATTATTTGGATCGCAGGATAAGCATCTGAAGATGTTGGAAGATGCTTTGCATGTGACCATTACAAGCCGCGGCATGAAAATCGAAATCAGTGGCGAGGAGCCGGCTGTCGATAAGGCCCGCTCCCTGTTGAAGCAACTTTTGGAATTGTTAGCGCGCGGCATCCCTATTTCACAAACAGATATCGTCACAGCTATAAAAATGTCCGAACGCGGAAGCCTCGATTTCTTCATAAACCTTTATGAGGAGGAAATCGGCAGGTCATACGCAGGCAAGCCTATCCGGGCGAAGAATTTCGGCCAAAGGCAATATGTGCAGGCCGTCAAGAAAAAAGATGTCGTATTCGGAATAGGACCCGCCGGAACCGGAAAAACCTTCTTAGCAGTAGTGATGGCTGTGGAGGCTCTGAAGAACGGTAAGGTAAAAAAAATCATCCTGACCCGTCCGGCTGTTGAAGCTGGTGAAAATCTCGGCTTCCTTCCCGGAGATCTGAAGGAAAAAGTTGACCCGTATTTGCGCCCGGTCTATGATGCGCTTTATGCCATCTATGGCGTCGAACACACGACCCGCTTGATGGATAGGGGAGTCATCGAAATTGCGCCGCTCGCTTACATGCGCGGAAGGACGCTGGAAGATGCTTTCATCATCCTGGACGAAGCGCAGAACACGACTGTCGCACAGATGAAGATGTTCCTGACCCGGCTCGGATTCGGATCAAAAATGATCGTCAACGGCGACAAAACCCAGATCGATTTGCCGAAAGGCGCCCTTTCAGGATTGATCGATGCCGAGAAGAAACTTCAGGGCATCCCTGACATCACTTTTGTCACCTTTGATACTTATGATGTCGTGCGCCACCCCGTCGTTGCGAGCATCATCAAAGCATATGATGTCAAAGAGGAAACAAAACACAATATAGAAAAGTGAGCGATTATATGGAAATAGATATTTTTGATGAAACAGAATCTGTACAGAATGCGCATACGGAATTGGTCCATTCCTTGATTGCTTTTGCGGGGGAGTATTTGAAGTTGGCGCCCGACACCGAATTGTCGATCACTTTTGTGGACAATGAGCGAATCCGGGAAATCAATCGTGAATACCGCAGCAAAGATCAGGCCACTGACGTCATCAGCTTTGCGCTGAACGATGACATGGATGATGACTTCCCGATCAACATGGAAAGCATAACCGGCTCCTTTCCCACCAACCTCGGCGATATCATCATCTCGACCGACAAGACCGCTGAACAAGCGGAGTCCTATGGCCACAGTTTCGAAAGAGAACTAGGCTTCCTTGCGTTGCATGGTTTCCTGCATTTGAATGGTTATGATCACATGACGGAAGAAGACGAAAAGGAAATGTTCGGTCTTCAGAAAGAGATACTGGATGCTTATGGACTCAAAAGAGACGAGTAGGGAAAAGATGGGGAAAATCGGAAAGAATCCAAGTTTTTTTGCTTCAGTGAAGCATGCTTTGGATGGCATCGGCATTATCCTCAAAGAAGAAAAAAACATGCGCAGTCATGCTTTGTTTGGCCTGATACCGCTCCTGTCGGCCTGGTTCTTCGGAGCGAGCCCAATGGAATGGATCGTGATCATCTTCTGTATATTTTTGGTCATCATCATGGAGTTTCTGAATACGATATTTGAAAATGTGGTCGATCTGGTGACCGATTACGAGTATCATCCTCTGGCAAAGAAAGCAAAAGACATCGCTGCCGGAGCGGTCTTGGTTACAGCATTCTTTGCCATCCTGATCGCGGCCATCATTTTTTTGCCCAAGTTTTTGGAATTATATTATAAGTTAATTTGAGGAGTTTTGTATGAATAAAAAAGAAGGTTTCAAATCAGGATTCGTCTCCATCATCGGGAGACCTAACGTAGGGAAATCGACACTTTTGAACCGCATCGTCGGTCAAAAGGTCGCCATCATGAGCGATGTCCCGCAGACTACCAGGAACAAGATTCAAGGCGTTGTCACTTCGGACAATTCCCAGATTGTTTTTATCGATACGCCCGGAATCCACAAACCGCAGACGCGCTTGAACGATTTCATGCTGAAGAGCGCATACAGCACCTTCAATGAAGTGGATTTGGTGCTGTTCATGGTGAATGCGGCAGAAAAAAGAGGAGCAGGTGACAATTTCATTCTTGAGAAACTCAAGAACCTGCGCACTCCTAAATTCTTGATCATCAACAAAATCGATCAGGTCAAGCCGGAAGAATTACTGAAAATCATTTTGGACTATACTTCAGACAATGAGTTCAATGAAGTGGTCCCGATTTCTGCCATTCAAGGGAACAATGTCGATGAAATGATGGACACCATCAAAAAATACATACCGGAAGGACCACAATTCTATCCGGACGATCAAGTGACGGATCACCCGGAATACTTCGTCGTATCCGAGTTCATCCGCGAAAAGATCCTCCAGTTGACCAAGGAAGAAGTGCCGCATTCCGTAGCAGTCGTCGTGGAATCGATGCAGCGCAACGAGGACGATAAAGTCCACGTCCATGCAACCATTATCGTCGATCGGGCCAGACAAAAAGGCATCATCATCGGCAAAGGTGGGAAAATGCTGAAAGAAATCGGTGTCCGGGCACGTCGGGATATCGAAGCGATGCTTGGTGATAAAATTTACCTCGAACTTTGGGTGAAGGTCCAAAAAGATTGGCGCGACAAGCAGAGTTATCTGCAGGACTACGGTTACCGCCAAAAAGATTACGATTGATCAGTTAGTGCTCAATTGATACATGAATAGCAATCAGTAAGAGTTTGGGAGGCTGCCTTCCGGACTCTTCTCTTTTCGAAAGGGTGCGACATGGAGACATATCAGGAATTTGATGGCATCGTCTTATCGATCCGAAAACACAGGGAAAAGGATGCTTTGGTTAAAATATTTACGCGTGATCATGGAAAACGGATGTTTTTCGTGAAGAACATCAAAAACCCAAACCATTCCTTGAAAGCGGCGCTCCTGCCATTCACAAAAGCGACTTATCTGGGCCACATCAAGGATGACGGACTCAGCTTCCTGAAGGACAGCCGCGAAATCATCCACTTTTCCAAAATGCAGACGGATATCCATCTGAACGCCTATGCGACATATTTGAATAACCTAGCCGATGCAGCCATCAACGATGCCATCAAGGCCGCCGACCTCTACGATTTATTGGAAGAATCCCTGGTCGCCATGCAGAGCGGGATGGATGCGGAAATCGTAGTGAACATTTTCGAAATGCGGGTACTGAAATATTTTGGAGCAGCTCCGCAATTGCAGGAATGCGTCATCTGTCACAGCAAGCAGGAACCTTTCGACTTTTCGGTCAAATATTCCGGTGCCCTGTGCCAGAAGCATTACGGGGAAGACCCCAGAAGATCGCATGCAAGCCCTGCAGCTGTCCATTTCGCCCGGATTTTCCAATTGGTCACGCCGAAGCAAGTCGGGAATATCCAGATCAAAGCCGAGACGAAACAGGCGCTCAGAGCCTTTATCGACGAATTATATGAGGAATATGTCGGGATCCGCCTGAAAAGCAAGAGTTTCATCGATCAGATGTACGCTTGGGAGACGAAGGTTGAGATTCCGTTCCGTTCCGCTTCCGAACCGGAGCCAAACAAGCCGAGCGAAAGCGGCCAGTCCGATCCAAGTAGTTCTTGACATTCTGCAGGAACAAGGCTACTATTGAGAAGAACTAAATACTGGACGTTGAAGATAAAAGTACCTCTGGTCAGGACCGAAAAGCGAATTTGGGATAGTGTGAGCCAAAGCGGGAGACTATTGCGGAAAGGCGTATCCGAGTCCTGTAACGAAGTGCCGGCATTTGCCGGAATTAGGGTGGAACCGCGAAAATATTCGTCCCTATGTTTCAAGGAGACTTGATGCATAGGGACTTTTTTTATGTATTATTTCAAGTGGAGGAGATTTATGATGGAAAACAAATTAACTGTGCAAAAAATGATTCAAGCGCTACAAAATTTTTGGGCAGATCAAGGCTGCCTATTGATGCAGTCTTATGATACTGAAAAGGGTGCCGGAACAATGAGCCCGTACACTTTCTTGCGCGCAATCGGCCCAGAACCCTGGAACGCTGCATACGTGGAGCCTTCGCGTCGTCCGGCTGACGGCCGTTATGGAGAAAATCCCAACCGCCTTTACCAACATCATCAATTCCAGGTGGTCATGAAGCCATCACCAGACAATATCCAGGAACTTTATCTGGAAAGCCTAAAAGTATTGGGCATCAATCCGATCGAACATGATATCCGCTTTGTCGAAGACAACTGGGAAAACCCTTCATTGGGTTGCGCAGGCTTGGGCTGGGAAGTCTGGTTGGATGGGATGGAAGTCACCCAGTTCACCTATTTTCAGCAAGTGGGTGGTTTGGAATGCAGTCCTGTCACAAGCGAAATCACCTATGGTTTGGAGCGCTTGGCTTCTTATATCCAGGATGTGAACAGTGTCTACGATCTTGAGTGGACAGAGGGCGTGAAATACGGCGAAATCTTCGGACAGCCGGAATATGAACATTCCAAATATTCGTTTGAGGAAAGCAACGTCGATTTGTTGTTCCAACTATTTGATTCATTTGAAGCGGAAGCGACAAAACAGATCGAGAACGGTCTCGTGCATCCGGCTTATGACTATGTCCTGAAGAGTTCGCATGCCTTTAACCTTTTGGATGCAAGAGGTGTCATTTCTGCGACTGACCGCGCGGGCTATCTCGCACGAATCCGCAATATGGCGCGCCAACTGGCGAAAGCTTTTGTCCAAAAGAGAAAAGAACTGGGTTTCCCGTTGCTTTCGGATGATCAAAAAGAACTTGCCCTGAAGGAGGACTAAATTGATGAGTCAAACTGTATTATTAGAAATCGGACTTGAAGAAATGCCTGCGAAATATGTGCGCAGCAGCAGTATCCAACTGAAAGAAAAAATGGCCGCTTTTTTGGAAGCAAACCGCATCGGCTTTGACGCGATCGAAATGTATGCGACGCCGAGACGTTTGGCGGTCATCGCCAGCGGAGTCAGTGATAAACAGGCGGATTTGGCGGAAGTCATCAAAGGACCCGCAAAAAAAATCGCTTTGCAGGCTGACGGCACTTGGTCAAAAGCTGCACTGGGCTTTGTCCGCGGACAAGGCTTGACTCCTGAAGACATCTTCTTTGATGAACTGAATGGTGTGGAGTATGTTTTCGTCAAGAAAGAAACGAACGGAAAAGCTTCATCCGAAGTGCTGAAGGAATTGAATACAGTCGTTGAGTCGTTGACTTTCCCTGTTTCGATGCATTGGGGCAACCATCACTTCAAGTACATCCGACCGATCCATTGGATTGTGGCATTGGCTGATGCTGAAATCATCCCATTCCAGGTCTTGGATGTCGTTTCAGGCCGGACCACACGCGGGCACCGTTTCTTGGGCGAAGACGTGACGCTGGCGCATGCAGGCGAGTATGTGGAGAAATTGGCTGAACAACATGTCATTGCCGATCAGGACAAAAGGAAAAACATGATTCGGGCCCAATTCCAACAGATTGAAGCTGAAAATGGCTGGATCATCCCTAACGACGAAAGCTTATTGGAAGAAGTCACTTCTCTGGTAGAATACCCGACAGCCTTCTTCGGTGAATACGACAGCAAATATTTGACTTTGCCGGCAGATGTATTGATCACATCGATGAAGGACCACCAACGCTATTTCGAAGTTAAGGACAAATCGGGCAAACTGTTGCCGTACTTCATATCCGTACGCAACGGGAATGGCATATTCATCGATAACGTGAAAAAAGGCAATGAGAAAGTCCTGACAGCAAGGCTTGAGGACGGCCTGTTCTTCTTCAACGAAGACCAACGCATCACCATTGCGCAGTCGGTCGAAAAATTGAAGAAAGTCACATTCCATTCGAAAATCGGCTCCATTCATGATAAGATGGACAACACAGCGAAAATCGCTGCCCATCTTGCTGATCTGCTTGATCTGGAAGAGGACGACAAAACGCAATTGTTGCGTGCGGCTTCCATCTACAAGTTTGACTTGGTGACCAACATGGTTTCCGAGTTTACGGAACTGCAAGGCATCATGGGTGAAGTCTATGCGTTGCAACAAGGCGAAACCGCTGCTGTAGCAACCGCGATCCGCGAACACTACCTTCCGGTATCCAGTGAAGGCGAATTGCCGGAAACCCAAATCGGAGCAGTTTTGGCGATGGCGGACAAATTGGACAGCATCATCAGTTTCTTCCTGCAGGGTATGGTTCCGACAGGATCGAACGACCCGTATGCTTTGCGTCGTCAAATGATCGGGGTCATTCAAATCATCGAGAAATACCAATGGTCATTCTCGTTGGAAGAATTGTTGTCTGCATTGTTGACGGAGGTTTTTGCGATTGAAGATGCAGAATCGTTCGATAAAACAATGAATGAACTTGCCGTTTTCGCAAACGGCCGTATCCAACAGAAACTTCAAACCTACGGCATCCGTTATGATATAGTGGAAGCTGTGCTGCAATCCGGCGAAAAAGACGTCAACACCCTATTCGCTAACGCCAAAGTATTGCAGGCGCACAGTGAAGAGGAATCATTCAAAACGATCATGGAAGCTCTTGCGCGCGTCGTAAACATTTCCGGAAATCCTGATGAATCGATTCCCGTCCAGAAAGATCTGCTGGAAACAGCCAGCGAGAAGAATCTGTATGTGCAGATTAATCATCTCGATTTGGCTCTGTCCCACGGCGATCCAGAAGCGGATTACACCGCCTTAGCTGCGATTGCGCCATATATTGAAGCTTATTTCGATGAAAATATGGTCATGGTCGAGGATATTGCTATCCGCAGCAACCGTTTGAATACGCTAGGCAACCTGACCTTGAGCATTATGCAGTTTGCTGATGTCAGAAAATTGATCCTTAAATAGTGAAGTGATGGAGGCGGGGCTAACATTGTTTACTCCCGGCTCCATCATTTTGTCTTCCGCCAGGTGCGGGCTGGATCGATACCTTCAAGACTGTATTTTCTTTTCGTTTTTTGGTTAATATGGTAAATTAAGAGGGAAGAATGAGCGCTTCAATAGACGGAGCTCAAATTATTTGTTAAAGATACTTGTCCAATTTTTTGAAGTGCGGAAGCGCATCTGAAAAAGTCGGACCAATCGAATTATTTTGTTCGGCATAAAGAGTGCCGAACAGTTTTCCAAGGGGGAAAAAAGATGTCAATGTTTTTGGATCATGCAAAAGTGCATGTAAAAGCCGGTAAAGGCGGCGATGGAATGGTAGCGTTCCGTCGCGAAAAGTATGTTCCCGATGGGGGTCCTGCAGGTGGCGATGGCGGCCGTGGGGGAAGCATCATATTTGAAGTGGATCCAGGTCTGCGCACGTTATTGGATTTCCGCTATAACCGTAATTTCAGAGGTAAGCCCGGCGAAAACGGCATGAGCAAAAGTATGTTCGGCCGCGGCGCAAAAGACACAATAGTAAGGGTTCCGCCTGGCACGATTGTACGCAATGCGGAAACAAAAGAACTCATTGCTGATTTGACCGAACCTGGGCAACAGGCTGTAGTCGCAAGAGGCGGACGTGGCGGACGCGGGAATAACCGTTTTGCCACTGCGAGAAACCCTGCACCCGAAATCGCCGAAAACGGTGAACCTGGGCAAGAGCTTGAGTTGGAGCTTGAGCTGAAAGTCATCGCGGACGTCGGTTTGGTAGGCTTCCCGTCAGTAGGTAAATCGACATTGCTGTCGATCGTGTCAAAAGCGAAACCAAAAATCGCAGCCTATCACTTCACTACGCTTGTGCCCAACTTAGGTATGGTACAGACACGCAGCGGAGAAGAGTTTGTCATGGCCGATTTACCGGGATTGATCGAGGGCGCGTCCCAAGGCGTCGGTCTAGGGATCCAATTTTTGCGCCACATCGAGCGCACGAGAGTCATTCTGCATGTCATCGATATGGGCGGCACAGAAGGCAGAGATCCTTTCGATGACTATGAAAAAATCAACAAGGAATTGGAAAGTTACCAATTGCGTTTGCTGGAAAGACCGACCGTGATTGTAGCCAATAAAATGGATGTGGCGGAAGCGGAAGATAATCTTGAAATCTTTAAACAGCAAATCGCCGAAAAATTCGGAGATGACGAAGCACCGAGAATCTTCCCGATTTCAGCCTGGTCGACTACCGGCGTAGCCGAATTGTTGGATTACACTGCTGAAGTTCTGAAGGACACGCCTGAGTTCCCATTGTTCGACGAAGAAGAAGTCGAATCATCCGTCCTTTACAAATTCGAAGAAAATCAAGAACAGTTCACTATCGGACGCGATCCAGATTCCACGTGGGTATTGGGCGGCGAAAGACTGGAAAAACTATTCAACATGACCAATTTTGCTCATGACGAAAGCATCATGCGTTTCGCGCGTCAATTGCGTTCCATGGGCGTGGATGAAAAACTGAGGGCTAAGGGAGCGAAAGATGGCGACATGGTCCGCATCATGACCTACCATTTTGAGTTCGTCGATTAAAAAGAAACACCAGTATCAATAAATGGGGGATAATTATCGTGACATCACAGACACGCTCCGTTCCATTGGATGGGATGCGGGCGCTTGCGATTATTGCCATCATTTTCTATCATTTGATGCCTCATGTTTTGCCGGGCGGTTACTTGGCTGTAAACATCTTTTTCGTCCTGACTGGTTTTTTCATCACAGCGTCTGTGATCGAAGAATACGGCCAAAAAGGAAAATTGGCTTACAAGCGCTATTTGGCCAGAAGGTTTCAGAGGTTGTTCCTTCCATTGCTAGGGATGTTGCTGTCGGTGACTGCCTATATCACTTTGTTCCAAAGAGACCTGTTGCTGAATTTGCGGCCATGGCTCCTATCGTCATTGGGAATGGTCAATAACTGGTGGCAAATTTCCGTTGGCGGTTCTTATTTTGAACAATTCTATGTGCAATCACCGTTCATGCATCTCTGGTTCCTTTCGGTCATGAGTCAATTCTATGTCATCTGGCCACTGATTGTGTTGTTGCTGTTGGCATTGTACAAAGATAAACGGATAATTTTTTACACAGCGGTCGGCCTTTCTTTGTTTTCTGCCCTTGCGATGGCGATGCTGTATGTACCGGGAGAAGACGCTTCACGCGTCTATTACGGTACGGATACGCGCTTATCTGCATTTATGATTGGCAGTGCCCTTTCGGTTTTTTGGCCGTTAGAGAGGCTGAACGACCCGGTTTCGAAGCGGATGAAGCGAAGATTGACGCTCGCAGGTTTTTTGAGCTACGCTGTTCTCGGTTTGATGTTCAGCAGGATGCTGGATAGTCAGACGCTCACCTACAGAGGCGGAATGTACCTTAACAGCGTCATTATCGGAGTTGCGGTAGTCTTAACAGCGCATCCGGCAACGAGCCTTTCAAAAATGATGCGGTTCAAACCGATTCAGTGGCTCGGCAGGCGGAGCTTTCTGCTTTATCTCTGGTACTATCCTGTGATTTCCCTTTATCAGGCGAAAGTAGTCGATACGAGCGTTGATCCCGGGCGCCATATTTTTATCCAATTGGCAATCATCCTCAGCCTTTCCGAAATAGGCTACCAGTTATTCGAAAAAGAGCGTTGGAAGGTGCCGCCTGTGCAGTCTTGGCGAGCTGCCGATACGCTAGCCCGAATGAAGGCTTCAGGATTCGAAGGCTCTACCAAGCATTTTTCGGGAAAACTTGCTGCATTCGTCAGTTTCTGCCTGTTGCTGACCGCTCTGGCGGGATTTGTCCAAGCACGCTCCGGCGAAAATGCCGCTGTGCAGGAACTGCGCGAGCAGATCGCTGCCAGCCAAAGCAAAATGGAAGAAATCAATCGCGACGATTCCACCCGCAGCAGGGCCATCAATAATATCGAAGGGCTCGAACGAGAGACCGTTTTGTTTGCTCACGGCGCAGATATTACCTTCATAGGCGATTCCGTATTGCTCTCCGTCGCGGATCAGCTGGTTACGATTTTCGGACGGGCAGTTGTCGAAGGTGCAGTCAGCAGACAGCTTTACCAAACCACTGAGGTGATTGCTGACTTGGAAAAACGGGAGCAATTGCATGACACAGTCGTGGTCTTTCTGGGTTCCAACGGGACTTTCACTCAGACGCAAATGGAAACTTTCATAACGGAAATCGGGACATCCCGAAATCTGTTTTTCCTCACGACGAATGTACCGCGAATCTGGAAGGACAGCGTGAACGAGCAGTTGGCGCTTGCCGAAAGCAACCATTCCAATGTCCATATTTTGGATTGGAATGCCTTCAGCAGCGGACACGACGAGTGGCTTCTGGAGGATCAGGTCCATCCGAATCCGATCGGTGCGCAACAATTAGCCCTTTTTGTGGCAGAGGAAATCTATCAAGAATTAAATGATGAAAATGGGAGCAACTGATTATGAAAATTCAATTTTTAGGCACCGGAGCGGGTGTTCCTTCCACCAGCAGAAATCTTTCCAGCATAGCATTGAAATTGCTGGATGAACGCAATGCTATCTGGCTTTTTGACTGCGGGGAGGGGACACAGCAACGTGTGCTAAAAACAACGATCCGGCCCAGAAAAGTCGAAAAAATCTTCATCACCCATCTGCATGGGGATCATATATTCGGCTTGCCCGGGTTCTTGAGCAGCAGGGCTTTCCAAGGCGGAAATACGCCTTTGAACATCTATGGCCCTGTGGGAATCAAGGAATTTGTGCTGACCAGTCTGCGCATATCCCAGTCCCACCTGCGCTATCCGATCTTCTTTCATGAAATAACTGAAGATGGCGTAGTGTTTGAAGACGAGCAATTCCGCGTGAGTTGCGCAAAACTGAATCACGGCATCGTTTCCTACGGGTACCGTGTCGAAGAGGCCGACTATCCAGGCGAATTGCAGGCCGATAAGCTGAAAGAAATGAATGTTCCCGCGGGACCTCTCTACGGAAAGCTTAAAAATGGGGAGACCGTTGTTTTGCCTGACGGGAGAACCATCAATGGGCTGGATTTTATCGGAAAAACAACTAAAGGACGTGTCGTAACGATTTTGGGCGACACAAGAAGAACCAAAAATACTGTCGTTTTGGCAAAAAATGCCGATGTGTTGGTCCACGAGAGCACCTTCGGGAAGGAAGACCAAGCGATTGCGTCGGATTATTTCCATTCGACCTGCATCGATGCAGCCAACGTGGCCAAAGAAGCAAACGTGAACCAACTTTATTTGACCCACATCAGCGCGCGTTACCTCAACGGCAATGCGCATCAGTTGCAGCGGGATGCCCGCAAAGTCTTTCCTGACACGAAACTCGTCAACGATTATGATGAATTCGAAATAGCGCTGACGAAATGATCGCCGGCAGCTTGCTCACTAGAGAATCCTTTCGGGGATAAGTGCTTCAAGTTGACTATGCAGCAGCAAAAAGATGATAATAAGAGTGGGAAATATCAAAATGAGTGGGGCGATTATAATGAAAAATCAGTGGAGATTAGTAGCGGGCATTATTTTGATCATCATCATTGTGTTGTTTGCCGTTTTCAATGTCGATTCTGTGCCAGTCAATTTTGGTTTCGCTGTTGTGGATGGACCTCTTATCATCGTCATTCTGGTTTCTCTCCTGATGGGCTCGCTCATCACCTTGTTGGTTGCGACAGGCAGTGCAACGAAGAAGAACAAAGAATTTAAACAAATGCGCGCTGAAATCGACACAAAGGGGAAAGAAATCCAAAAAGCCGTCGATGCGACGAAAGTCGGGTATGAACAACAACTCGCCGAACTGCGGACGGAATTGACTCAGAAAGACAGCAAAATCAATTCGCTTGAAGAAGAATTGATCAAGAAGTTTACAGGGGCAAACCCGAATCAGCCAAGCAGTATTTGAAGAAAAAAGCGGCAGATCTACCTGATCGGCCACTTCCAGTTCAAAAGAAAAGACTAGAACGAGTTCAGCTTCTAGTCTTTTTTGGATTAGCGGGAGCCTCGGTGCGCCTGTATAGTTTATATAGTTAGGAGTCGATAAGTTGTTATCTTCAAAGATGAATTGGAAATTACACAAATCAGAAATTGATGACTCTGTAAGCAAGGAAATCAGTCAAGCTACTGGGTTATCAGAAAAATTCGTCATGCTTTGCATGCAGCGAGGTTTAGAAACAAAAGAACAGATCAAAGCTTTCATTGATGGGGCCGAAATGGAATTCCATGATCCGTATCTGCTGCACGATATGGATAAAGCGGTACATCGCTTGACTGAAGCTATTGAAGCTGGAGAAGAAATCGTCGTCTATGGGGATTATGATGCGGATGGCATCACAAGCACAAGCATTCTTGTGGAGACGATCGAAGTGTTGGGCGGGAATGTCGGCTATTATTTGCCGAACCGCTTCACGGACGGTTATGGCCCAAATGCGACGGCATTCAAGAAATTGATCGAGAACGGAGCGCAGTTGATCCTGACTTGCGATAACGGGGTTTCCGGCCACGAGCCGATAGCGATGGCAAAAAAAATGGGCGTGGATGTCATTATTTCCGACCATCACGAATTGCCCGATGACTTGCCTGATGCATATGCCATCATCCACCCGAAACATCCTGCCGGATCCTATCCTTTCCCGGATCTTTCTGGAGCTGGCGTAGCCTTGAAAATTGCGGCGGCTCTTCTGGGGGAAATGCCTTACGAATCGCTTGATCTAGCCGCTATCGGTACCGTTGCGGATCTGGTCAGTTTGACAGGCGAAAACCGTTGGATCGTAAAGCAGGGACTGCAAGTCATGAAACAAACGCAGCGGCTCGGGTTGGCTGCATTGATGGAAGCCGCGGGAATAGACGCGGCTAATTTGGACGAGGAAAGCATCGGTTTCATCATCGGTCCGCGTTTGAATGCTGTCGGTCGGTTGGAGGATGCGGGCCCGGGCGCTGAACTGATGCTGTCTTTCGACGAAGTAAAAATAGCTGAACTGGTTGCTTACATACAGGAAAAGAATGTCGAGAGACAGGGTATTGTCCAATCCATCCATGAAGAAGCCAGCGCCGAACTGGCAAAGAATGAAAGCATGCCGGATGTTGTCGTGTTGGGAAGCAAGAATTGGCACGAGGGCGTTCTTGGGATCGTGGCAAGCAAGTTGGTCGAAGAATTCGGACGCCCGACAATCTTATTCCGCATCAACGAAAAAACCGGCATCGCGAAAGGGTCGGCACGCAGCACGGAAGCGTTGGATATCTACAGTGCATTGACCGATTCAAGGGACCTTCTCGCGAAGTTCGGAGGGCATAAAATGGCAGCAGGCATGAGCCTTTCCGCTGCCGATTTGTCCGCCTTCACTGAAAAGATAAACAGCTACGCGGCTGATTATCACGATGCGATCGTGTTGGGTGAATCCATTCACATAGACGCCATTCTGCCGCTTGCCGATGTCACGCTGCCGTTTTTGAAGGAATTGGAATTGCTTAAACCTTACGGGACCGATAATCCAAAGCCTATATTCGGCTTTCAAAATGTGCCGTTGACGGACATCAGACAGATCGGTGCCGACAACAAGCATCTGAAATTCAAGATCAAGGACAAAAACCTCTTTCTGGACGTGATCGGCTTCAACAAGGGGAGCATCAGCAACCACTTGAACGAGGCGGATGTCGTTTCCCTCATCGGGGAGCTTTCGATCAATGTTTGGCGGGATAGCGCGAAACCGCAACTGCAGCTGAAGGACATCAAAAACAAACATGTCCAGTTTTTCGACAAAAGGAGTTCCGTCATCCATGATTCGGTATTGGCTGTAGAAGATGCCTTGTATCTGTTTTCGACTTCCGGCATCATGAAACAATTTTATGAGCTTATCCCGAACAGTTCGAACGCCGCGTTGCTCACAGACAATACAGCGGATGCTTTGCAGGGTGTCAGCGCCAGCAATCTGGTGCTTTTCGAGTGTCCTTTGAAGATGAACTTGCTGGCTGATCTTTTGAAGAGCAATCAGTTCGAAAATGTGTATGTCGTCTCTCATGAATCGAATAGCGTTTACGCAGACGGAGTTCCACCTAAAGACCAGTTTGCAAAGTTTTACCAATATATTCGTTCCCATAAGGATATCGATGTGAGAAATCGGTTAGATGCCTTGGCAGAATACTTAAAAATCAAAAAAAATCTTGCCATTTTTATGATTCAAGTGTTTTTGGAGGCGGGATTTGTTACAATAGACAATGGTTTCATCAATGAGGTCAAAAACCCTGTCAAAAGGGCTTTGGACGATACGCAGGTATACAAAGATCGCCTGCAGAAAATGGAAGCTGAGAAGGTATTCATCTACAGCCCGTTTTCGCAGTTGACGAAATGGTTGAATGAACAGATGATGGTACAATAATTAGGAGGAACACAAAATGGATTTGAAACAATATATTGCTGATGTCAAAGATTTCCCAGAACAAGGCATCATTTTCCGCGACATTTCACCCTTGATGGCGAACGGAGAAGCTTACCGCTATTCGATCAAAGAGATCGTGAAATATGCCCAAGATTTGAATGTCGATAAAGTAGTAGGACCTGAAGCGCGTGGTTTCATGGTCGGCTGCCCAGTCGCTGTGGAATTGGGTTGCGGATTCGCAATGGCCCGCAAAAAAGGTAAATTGCCGCGCGAAACGGTAGAAGTTTCCTATGGACTAGAATACGGAAAAGCAACGTTGCAATTGCATCAAGATGCCATCCTGCCTGGAGACAAAGTGCTGGTTTGCGATGACTTGTTGGCAACTGGCGGCACTACAGCTGCAACAATCGAATTGGTGGAAAAATTAGGCGGAGAAGTCGTCGGTTTGGCATTCCTGATCGAGTTGTTGGATTTAAAGGGCCGTGACCTGATCCAAGGGTATGACATCTTTACGCTGATGGAATACTAAGAACAATAAACAATCCGAAAATGAATAGACACGCAAAAAGGCTGCCAGTAGTTGGCAGCCTTTTTGCAACAATCGGGGGGACTATCCGTTAAATGATGTGGTTCCGGTACAGACCGACTACTTTCCCCAGAATGATGACGGAATCCAGGATGATCGGATCCATGCTCGCATTTTCTGGTTGCAGACGATAGTAGTTGTTTTCTTTGTAGAATCGTTTGCAGGTCGCATCATCATCGTCCGTCATGGCTATGACGTTATCGCCGTTTTAAGCCGTGGCTTGTTTTCTGATGATGACCGAGTCGCCATCGAATATGCCGGCGTCGATCATGCTTTCTCCGCGGATCTTCAGCATAAACAAACTTCCGGAAGCGGATTTCAGATCCGGCGGAACCGGGAAATAATCGGTTGCTTCTTCGACAGCCAAGATGGGAGCTCCGGCTGTGACGGTACCCAACAAAGGCATTTTATCCGACATGATCCCGAGTTTGTCCAGACCCGCTTGAGTCAGTTCGATCGCACGTGGTTTTGTAGGGTCGCGTTGGATGAAGCCATTTTTTTCAAGCCGCGACAGGTGGCCATGCACTGTGGATGTTGAGGACAGTTTTACTGCATTCCCGATTTCCCTAACGGTCGGCGGATAGCCTTTTTCTTGGACTTCTTCATAAATGTATTGAAGTACTTCAATTTGGCGTGAATCTTTATTTTTAACCATGAGATCATCATCTCCGTAATCCTAAATTTATAAGTTTAGGATACCATTAATCATCCAAAAAATCAAACAGATGTTCGCATATTCTTGGGGATGACGCAAGAATATGCTCAAAATTGTCCCGAAACCGGCAACAGCTGAAGCGTTTTCGAAAAATTGCTAAATTTATGCGTGATTGCTATTTCTTTTTCTCATAATCTTTAGTACAATTAATGAATGAATGCTTTGGAAAGGGGGATGAATACGTGTCAACAACAGCATGGGTAATGATGGTCATTTTAGGAATAGTAATAGGCGCGGTTGGCGGATTTTTCCTTGCAAGACGTTATATGGTAAAATATTTTGAAGAAAATCCACCGATCAATGAAGAAATGTTGCGTTCTATGATGATGCAGATGGGTCAAAAACCATCCGAAAGAAAAGTAAAACAGATCATGGCTTCTATGAAAGCACAATCAACAAAGAAAAAGAAATAGACTAATGAAATAATATACAAAATGTGGATCTCTACGGTTCCACATTTTTATTTTGTCCGGATACAGGTAAGAAGGGAGTAATATACGTGAGTATTTTCAAAAAATTGAGTTGGTTTTTCCGTCAAGAATGGAAATCTTATTTTGTGGGCGTCTTTTTCCTGATCATTGTGGCTATTCTTCAGGTCGTTTCGCCGCGCGTTGTCGGAATCATCATCGATGAAATTGCCTTAGGGACCTTAACGATGGCTTCTTTGTGGAAGTGGTCGGCAATCATATTGATTGCGGGCATCCTGCAGTACCTTTTCCGTTATATTTGGCGGATGAAGATTTGGGGCACTTCGGCAGAGTTGGAAAAGATACTTCGTTCACGATTGTTCAAACATTTCACCGAAATGGACGCTGTCTTTTTCCAAAAATACAGGACCGGCGATCTGATGGCGCATGCGACGAATGACTTGAATGCGATCAGGATGGTCGCAGGCGCAGGCATCCTGACATTGGCGGATTCGATTTCTTCTGGCGGGATCACGCTTTTCACAATGTTCTTCTTGATCGATTGGCGTTTGACGCTCATCGCCATGATTCCGTTGCCTGCTTTGACGCTGGTGTCGAGGATCCTCGGACAGAAGATGCACAAGCGTTTCCGCAAGGCTCAAGCTGCGTTCTCTAATCTGAATGACAAAACGCAGGAGAGTGTTTCCGGCGTGAAGGTCATCAAGACGTTCGGTGAAGAAGAAGAGGACATCCACGATTTTGAAGCGATGACGAAGGACGTCGTCGCGAAAAATAAAGCTGTCTACTTGGTCGATGCCTTGTTTGATCCAGCTATCCAACTTATTTTGGGACTTTCTTTTGCATTGACGATCATCTTTGGTGGCCGTTTTGTCGTGGAGGGCAGCATCAGTATCGGTCAGCTGGTTTCGTTCATCAGTTACATCGGAATGATGGCATGGCCGATGTTGGCGGTGGGCAGATTGTTCAATGTGCTGGAACGCGGGAGTGCCAGTTACAGCAGGATCGATGAGCTTCTGAAGGAAAAATCAACGATCCAGGAGCAGAAGAATGCAATCCGGACGCCGGTTACAGGCGATTTGGATTTCCGGGTATCCTCGTTCGGTTACCCGAACAGCGAAGAAATCAGCTTGCAGGATGTCGGATTCCATTTGGAGCGGGGACAAACGTTAGGGATCGTCGGCAGAACCGGATCGGGCAAAAGCACGATTTTCCGTCTGCTGTTGCGGGAGTATGATCAATATGAGGGCAGCATCAACTACAACGGGATCGATATCCGTGATTATTCATTGGACGCATTGCTGAGCGGAATCGGTTACGTACCCCAAGACAACTTCCTGTTCTCTTCTGACGTCAGGGAAAACATCCGATTCGCTGATCCATCCATCGGCCAGCAAAAGGTTGAAGAGGCAGCGCGCTTGACTGCCATCCATCAGGATATCCTCGGTTTCCCAGATGGCTATGATACGTTGGTCGGTGAAAGGGGCGTTTCCTTATCCGGTGGACAAAAGCAGCGGATAGCGATTGCGCGGGCTTTGGTGACTGAACCTGAGCTGCTCATTTTGGATGATTCCCTATCCGCGGTGGACGCGAAGACAGAGGAAGCGATCCTGACGGGGCTTAAGGAAAAGCGAGCCGATCAGACAACAATCATCGCAGCCCATCGGATCAGCAGCGTGATGCATGCGAATGAGATCATCGTCCTTGATGAAGGGCGCATTGTCGAACGCGGGACGCATTATGAGTTGATGGACCTGGACGGCTGGTACCGCAGGATGTACGAAAAACAACAACTCGAAACCAAATTGGAAGGGGCGGATGAAGCATGAGTGGATCAGTATGGTCTAAGACAATTCCAGTGAAGGAACAACTCCGGGTAATCAAACGCATCTTCCGATTTGCCCATCCTTTCCGCTATCAATTTTTGATGGCTTTGCTTTTCAGTATCGCGTTGTCGTTGGTCAATGTGGTGGCACCGCGCATCATCCAAATTTATATGGATGATTATCTGGCTGTTGGCAATGTCACGACCATCATCAGTGTGCTATTTGCGCTGGCTTATGTAGGAGTCGTCCTGCTGAAGATGTTGGTCACGTATCTGCAGCGCTATATTTTCAGTATGGCGTCTGAACAAACCGTTGAGAATATCCGCAATGCCGTTTTCCGTAAAATCAATCAATTGGGGATGCGCTACTATGACACGACGCCGGCCGGATCGATCGTTTCGCGCGTCACGAATGACACAGAAACCATCAAGGAATTCTGGAATGTATTTTTGGCCTTGGCAGAGGGAATCTTCAGCATCATCACAGTGTTCATCGCTATGTGGACATTGAATAAGCAAATTTCCCTTCTATTCATCGTATTTGTCCCGATCATGGCCGGTCTGATTTGGTATTATCAAAAGTACAGCACGCGTGTTTATCGCACGATGCGCGAAAGACTGAGCCAACTGAACACGAAATTGAATGAATCGATTTCCGGTATGGCGATCATCCAGCAGTTCCGCCAGGAAAAACGGCTGCGCGCGGAATTTGATGCGATCAATGACGACTACAGCAAAGGCCGCGTAGCGATGGTCCAGATGAACGCCTTGATGTTGATGCCGATAGTCAATCTGTTGCAGGCCATCGCGCTGGCGATCGTCCTTTGGCTATTTGGCTATCAGACATTGAATGGCGTCGTAGAGCTGGGAGTCATCTACGCTTTCACTACCTACATCCAAAATTTCTTCCGTCCGATGGGGATGATGATGGATAACCTCAGCGCCTTGCAGGACGGCATCGTTTCCAGTTCACGGGTCCTGAGTGTATTGGATAATGCTGAATTGGCACCGGACCAACCTGAAGATTCTAAATTGGAAATCACCCAAGGCAGAATCGAATTCAAAAACGTTTCTTTCTCTTATGACGGGAAGCAGGATGTGCTTAAGGACATCAGCTTTACAGCAAATCCGGGCGAAACGGTCGCGCTGGTAGGCCATACAGGAAGCGGGAAAAGTTCCATCATCAATGTTTTGCTGCGTTTTTACGAGTTCGAGAAGGGCGATATTCTGATTGATGGGAAATCAATCAAGACGTATCCAATCGATGAAATCCGCTCGAAAATAGGCTTGGTCCTGCAGGACTCCTTCCTTTTCTACGGAGACATCTCGCATAATATCCGATTGATGAACAAGGATTATACCGACCGCGATATCGAAGGTGCGGCTGCCTTTGTGCATGCCGATTCATTCATCGAGTCGCTGCCGGGAGGCTATCATGCAAAAGTGATCGAGCGCGGAGCCAGTTATTCAAGCGGTGAGAGACAATTGATTTCGTTTGCCCGAACCATTTTGAGAGATCCGAAAGTGCTCATCCTCGACGAGGCGACTGCCAATATCGACACCGAGACGGAACTTCTGATCCAAGAAAGCATGCGGAAGATGCGTGAAGGCCGAACGACGATTGCGATCGCGCACCGTCTGTCCACTATTCGCGATGCCCATCTGATACTGGTGCTTGACAAAGGACGCGTCATCGAAAGAGGCACACATGAAGATCTGATCGCCAAACGGGGGACCTATTATGACATGTACATGCTCCAATCGATGAACGACTGATCGATTGTTGAACAGCAATACAAAAAAAACAGCGCCGGAAAAATTCCGGCGCTGCTTTTTTGGTTGTCTTTTCGAGACGGTGAAGACCCGAAAACGTATGTCAGGCGTTTTATTTTGCTACGTACACGAAATTCGGATCGATCTCTTGATCCAATTGGTGGAAAGTGGTTCCGAGCAGTTCGTCATAGGCAGCCAATTCGTCTCTGGAGATCCTTTTTTCCTTCGGCAGGTAGATGGGCTTGCCGAAGCGGACCGTCGCTTTTTTGCGCTTCAGGAGGTCCTTGAATGTGAGTGGACCCTGATAGACAACGGGAAGGATCGGCACGTTGGCCAACTTGGCGATTGATGAAGTGCCGCCTTTGATTTCTGCGGAATGTCTCGAGCCGGTCGGGAAGATCAGCAGATTGGTTTTGCCTTCCTTCAGGATCGAAACAGGTTGCTTCAGGGCACTCGGGCCCGGATTTTCGCGATTGACAGGAAAAGCCTTCATGTGAGTGAGCAGCCAATTCATGAATTTCCCCTTGAAGAGCTCTTGCTTTGCCATTGATGAAAATACGTGTGGATACACGCCAAACGAAATGAAAATGGGATCCAGCAGGCTTCTGTGCGGTGCCGCAAGGATATAGACTGTGTCTTTCGGAATGTACTCTTTGTTTTGGATTTCGGTCTTGCCGTTCAGGATACGGACCAGAAATCTGACTATGATGACGACTGTTTTAAAAAACATGACAGGGCTCCTTTTGCTTTGGTATTATGCTAATCAGTATGAGATAGATTGTGGAATATTTCAAGTTAAATATTCCGTTCCTGCCGCCATCAATGGGGAAGAAGGTATATTTTTCGACGAAATTGCAGTACAATAAAGGATGGACAGCAAGAAGCAGAGGAAGTGATAGCGTGAAATGGAGTATGCCGGACAAGTTGATACAAGAAGGACGCGAATATGTGAATGAGGATCGCGTGCTATCCGTGCAGCCGGATTTCCACAGCCAGGTTTGGCATTGTGAGGTGCTCGGCAGTAAAATGTATCATGTCACCTTAGACGGGACAGCCAGGGAACAGGATGTATGTCAGTGCAAGTACTGGAAAAATCATCAGTATTGCAAACATACGATCGCTGTTGAATTGTATCTGAAGGAGAAATGCGGTACCCGTATTCTGACGGAAAGCAGCGCAGAGCAATTTCAGGTCGATGCGGAAACTGCCGGTCAAGAATTTGTGAATGACTTGACGCAGATTTTCTTCCAAGAAAACAAAGGCGCCCAGAGCCTGAATACCCAGGCAGATTTTTTAGTGCAGTATACGCTGCAGGTTCTGCGCATGAAACCAAACAACTTAATGCAAAACACAGGTGAGCATGTATTGGCTCTGTCATTGCGGGCAGGGGTCGATAAACCCTACATGGTCACTAATATCGAACAATTTACGGAACAATTCATCAAACAAGAAAAATGGGAATACCGTCTCGGCGATGGGATCGATTTCCGGACAGTGAAGATACAGGAAATGGACCAGCCCATCATCTACCGGTTGCATAAACTGCTGGAGGAGCAACCCGCGGCGTTGAATAAGCAATTGCTGAACGTCACGGCCAGAAAATTGGATTCTTATCTGATCCTGCCGCCGAGTTCAGCGCACTCCATTTTGGAGGATTTGATCCAAACCGGCCGGGTCGAATGGATTGCCGGCGAGCAAACGTATCCGGATGTGCAGATCAGTCCCGAAAAACCGGGCTATCAATTCCTGCTGGGAAAGAAAGGCAAGGGAATAGAACTTCGCATCCAGCGTGACAATATCATCCATCTGTTGGATTATGACTGGCTGATCGAGGGCAACAAAGTTCACCCACTCAGTGTGCAGCAGCATAAACTCTTGGGGTACCTCTCATTCTTTGAAAAACGATTTGACGACTCAAATGTGATCGGAATCGAAGAGCCCGATGTATCGGATTTGCTGACATATGTCATCCCGTTGCTGAAACAGATCGGAACGGTGCACTTCAGCGAAGAACTGGAGCGCAACATCATCGATGAGCCGTTGACTGTCTCCATCCAATTCCGTGGTCCGGCGAAGCGCATAAAAGGGGAAATTTTCTTCAAATACGGGGAAACGGTCTTCCGACAGAACCGCGCCTCGAAAACAGAGTCCCAATTTCTGATCAGGGACACAATAGGGGAAGAGCGGATCCTGCAGGTATTGGAAAATCTGGAATTCAACATAATCGAAAACCAAGTATCCTTCCTGGCTTCGAAGGATGTTGACCTATTCAGCTTTCTTTACAGGAAAATACCTGTTTTGCGCCGTTATGCAGAGGTCGAATTAAGTCCGGATCTGCAGAATCTGATAGTGGAAAATACGGAAGTATCAACAT
>NZ_JBAWAZ010000134.1:0-5707 GCF_049589555.1 Trichococcus sp. | reverse complement strand
TTGATAATGCTCACCCAGATAAAAGAGTATTTTGGAAAAGAAATCTATCGGCCCTCTCGGAGAATCCATTTCTGAAGCATTTTCAACTTCTTCAACACTGATTGCCAGCAATTCCAACAGATTGCTTTGATAGCGAATATTTGAAACAACATTGTCCAAATCCATCAATGCATCAATATTTTCGAGAACCTTGATAAAGTATTCTGTATTTTTGATAAGGACTACTTTGTCCATCAAGACTGAAGGATTTACGTATTGAGAAATTAAACCGAAGTTGATATGCAAACATTTGAAGTGATATTTCCCTGTATCCCCGGTAATCTTGTGCAGTGTTTGCATACCGATCAAAGCAACTTGTCCTTCGTTGACCTCTAATTGTCCATTTGGAAACTGAACTTGCATGGACCCTTCGATAATATAAGTGACTTCCAGCCATTCATGCCAATGCGTTTCAATAATACTTTGACTTAAATTGGTGCCTGATTGCTCTACTAATAGGCAGTGTTTATTCGGATCGGTTCTCCGGATCACACTCGCTTTTAAATCCTCGTATTCGTTATCAAAAATCATTCGCATGGAAACACCTCATTCGTCAATTGGGACTAGGACAACTCTTCACCATTCGATGCGATCACTTTACGATACCATTCGAATGAGTCTTTCTTTCTCCGCTTCAAAGTCCCTTTTCCTTCATCATCCAGATCCACATGGATGAAGCCATACCGTTTTTTCATTTCCCCTGTGCCGGCTGAAATGAGATCGATGCAACCCCATGGCGTATAGCCCCACAGCTCGACACCATCAATTTCTACAGCTTTTTTCATTTCTGTAATGTGTTTTCTTAAATAATCAATCCGGTAGTCATCATGGATGCTGCCGTCTTCTTCCACTTTGTCTATCGCCCCAAGACCGTTTTCCACAATCATCAATGGCAACTGATATTTATCATATAATCGGTTCAAGACCAAACGTAAACCTGAGGGATCAATTGGCCATCCCCATTCAGACGCTTCCAAATATGGATTCTTTGCTGCTCCAAATTGATTGCCGCCTGCTTGTTCAGACTCGGCGCTGGTACTGACCACAGTAGAATTATAATAACTAAAACCAATAAAGTCGACTGTTCCATTTTTAAGAATCTCATCGTCTCCTGGGACTTTCTTTAGTTCTACATGATCTCTTTCCAATTCCTTGAGTTTATAGTTTGGATAAGCGCCACGACATTGGACATCGTAATAGAAATCCTTAAAGCCTCTTTCCAATTCCATCATGCGAATCGAATCGTTTGGATTGCATGTTTCTGGATAGAATAAAATATTGGCGATCATTAAGCCTATCTTAAATTCCGGATTGATGGCATGCCCGATTGCCACACCCTTTGCGCTGCCCAACAATAGATGGTAAATTGCTTGATTTTGCTTCGTCAAATCGGATGCATCCGTAATTCCTAAGGTACTGTAATCACGTAAGAAATTGATTTCATTGAAAGTCATCCAATATTTGACTTTATCCTTGTAACGATCAAAAACGACTTTACAATAGTTGGCAAAGAAATCAATTGTTTTTCGATCCAACCACCCTTGATACGTGACAGCCAAATGATTTGGCAAATCAAAATGATTTAAGGTGACGATTGGTTCAATCCCATAAGCCCCGCATAAGTCAAAGATTTTATCATAAAAGGCTAAGCCTTCTTCATTAGGAGTTGCATCATCACCATTTGGAAAAATTCTTGACCAGGTCATCGACATCCTGAATCCCTTAAAGCCCATTTCGGCAAACAGCTTAATATCCTCTTCATAATGATTGTAAAAATCAGTTGCTGTATGACTAGGATAATATAATTGCTCATCAATAACTACCCTTGCTCCACTTGGAACATCCTCAAAACGGTTGATGGCTTTTCTTTCACCATTTTCAAGCTCAATCACAATCATACGAGGTTCTGTCATACTTCCTGCAGTGATAAAATCAGAAGTCGCTAAGCCTTTGCCGCCACTTAAATAGCCACCCTCATATTGATTGGCAGCGGTTGCGCCGCCCCATAAAAAATCTTTAGGAAATCCCACTTTTCAACACTCCTTTATCTTTTTCCGACAGAAGACTCCCGCCTCAAGGAGTGAACCGGACGCAGCCCAACGAGTAGGCGGGAGATGAATGTCGGTAGGCATTAGCCTATTTTTTTTGAAAAATTCTTGTTGCTAACGAAGGCCCTCCCGCTCGACATAGAACGTACGTTCGTGTACAATGGATGGTATAAGAAGGTGAATGACAATGATGATCCATAAAGCCTACAAGTTTCGGATCTACCCCAATCAACAACAACGCATCCTGATCGGGAAGACCATCGGCTGCTCCCGTTTCGTGTTCAACCATTTTCTGTCCGAATGGAACAAAACCTATGAACAGACGGGATTAGGTTTGAATTACTGTGCCTGTTCCGCCCAGTTGACGTTGCTGAAAAAGGAAACAGAGACGCTCTGGCTGCAGGAAGTCGACAGCATCGCGCTGCAGTCCGCACTGCGGAACCTCAGCGCTTCTTTCGATCGTTTTTTCAAAAAGCAGAACCGTGCGCCGCGCTTCAAAACCAAAAGCAACCCCGTCCAATCCTACACAACCAAACAGACGAACAGCAACATCGCCATCGTGGGCAACAAACTGAAACTGCCCAAATTGGGGCTGGTCAAATTCGCCAAGTCCAAAGAAGTGGCAGGCAGGATACTGAACGCCACCATCCGACGAAACCCTTCTGGGAAATATTTCATTTCCCTTTTGGTCGAAACCGCTGTCCAGGAACTGCCGAAAACGGGTTCCGCTTGCGGTGTCGATGTCGGGTTGAAGGATTTCGCCGTAGTTTCAGACAATACCGTCCATGAGAACCCGCGAGTTTTTCACAAACTGGAACAGAAACTCGCTAAGGAACAAAAAATCCTTTCCAGGAGGGCAAGGCAAGCAAAAAAGGACGGACGAAAATTGTCCGAATCAAAAAACTACCAAAAGCAGCGCGTCAAAGTAGCCCGAATCCACGAACAGATTCGCAACGCCAGAACCGATTACCTGCAGAAAATATCGACCGAAATCGTCAAAAACCACGACATCATCGGCATCGAGGATCTGCATGTAACCAACCTGATCAGGAATCCCAATTTGGCGAAAGCCATCAGCGAAGCCAGTTGGTCTCAATTCCGGTCCATGCTGGAATACAAAGCAGGCTGGTACGGCAAACAGATCGTAGCGGTCGCCCGAAACTTTCCGTCCAGTCAACTCTGTTCCTGCTGCGGATACCAAAACAAAGACGTGAAGAATCTCGCGGTACGGGAATGGGCGTGCCCGAAGTGCCATGCCCACCACGACCGGGATCTGAACGCAAGCATCAATATCATGAATGAAGCCTTGAGACTTCTAACCGCAGGAATCTGCGGGGCTAGCCTACTCAATGAACCGGGGGATACTCCGGTGTTCGTAGGAATCTCCCACCTCTAAGCAAATGCGTAGGCGGGAGTAGTTCAAACTGGTCTTCTTACATCTTTATAGCCGTCAGTCCTCGGAAGCCAATCTAAGAATTTTTCGATATATTCATTCCAAAAGCGCCACTCATGTTGATAATTTGGTGCCGAGGTCCAAGTATGTTCAAAATTCTTTTCCTTTAATTTTTCGGCAAATTTGACATTATCTTCATATAAAAAGTCATTTTCGCCACATGCAAGGTAAATGGGTTGCGCAGCATCCAGATTTTCCACAATATCAAACAAATCAACCGCCACGCCCTGCATGCGCAGTGCCGGTGAGAATGCACCGATGGCTTGATATAAATCGGGTCGCTTCAGTCCATTGTATAAGGCACCAAATCCACCCATGGATAAGCCTGCAATATAAGTGTCCTCTTTCCGTTTGGAAATAGGGAACGTATTTGTGATGAACTCTGGAAGCTCGTATTCAATAAATTTCTCAAAATCATCGTTTTCATTCGAAAGATAGGCTTTATTTTCTCCTGAAAACATCACCACTGCAATTTTTCTTTCCTCTGCATATAATTCAACATTAGAATATCCTGTCCATTGCGCATGATTATTTCCATAACCATGCAGTAGATAGAGAACTGGATATTTCAATGGATATTCATGATGCAGCTCACCTTTATTTTGAATAGCTTCTGGTATAGAAATAGTCGGTAAAATTATGGTTACGTCCACTGTTCTTTTAAGCACATACGAGATCACATTACATTGAATTTTTGCCATAAAGCTTCATCTCCATTTATCATTCGGTCTTCAAACCTTTTCAGTTTAGACTGCTTGGGTTTGGGTTTGATTTTGGGTTTGGGTTTGGGTTTGGGTTTGATTTTGGGTTTGGACTTGGGTTTGGGTTTGTTCGCGTTCTTCTTGGATTGCTCTTCTGTCATCCATCAAGAAGAAAGGCAGATACATTACAAAATGGATAAATAGGCATAAGAACCACAATAGAGCTAATGAAAATCCTCCTGTGAAGAATGTCGTCACGAAACCTGGCGTTACCCAAGGCATTGAAACGGTTGGGTTCACATTAATATCAAGAAGGTTCATATAAAACATTGCAAACAAACCTGAAACTAAAGGAGACAACACCATCGGAACAAAATAGAGCGGATTCAGCATCAAAGGAAAACCAAAAATAATCGGTTCATTGATATTGAAAATGTTGGCTGGAATCACTAATTTTCTCATTGCTTTATATTTTTCTGATTTACCAAACAGTGTAGCAATACATAAACCTAATGTATTTCCAGCTCCCCCGATTTGAACGGCAGCCCCTACAACCGCAAATGCATAAAATGGCAATTCTTTTCCTGCAAGAAATGCTTCTTGATTCGAAATACCAGCCATCATTAAGATCGGCATATAAACCATTAAGATTGTATTTGGATGAACCCCAAAGAACCAGAAGAGATTCATTAATGTAAATACTACAATCAAGGCAATTGGGGTTGCACCAAAAGCAGAAATCGGTTCAGCAACAATAGTGGTGATCATTGTAAAAACATTGCCGTAAGGTGTTAGACCTGTTACATATTTAATAAAGAATATCAAAGAAAAGATGATCATCGCCACAAAAGTTGGTGCCATGGATTGACTTACATTTGGTGGTACAGATTCAGGTAATTTTAATACAAGTTTCTTTCTTGTTAATTTCACATACAACCATGGAATGAACAAGCCAATAAGAATTGCAACAAGGATCCCTTGGCTTCCCATTTTTTCAGTTGCTATTGCCGTAATTGGGGATCCATCAGCTTTAGTCAGGTTTTCAACTGGCATAAGCGCAATAAATGATGCCAAAGATAATAATGCCCCGGTCATACCATGCTCGCCTTCATTGACTGTGTATCGATAACCAATAGCTCCTACTACATAAACTGCTAATAAGGATAATGTTAATGTGATTATTTGGTTCCCTACATCATACAATCCCGCATTCTGTAAAAAACTTACCCAAGCTGGTATTGGGAAATTGGTTAATACTGCGATCAGCGCAACCCCTAAAGTAATTGGCATCGTAAGCATGAAACCTTCAGTTAATGCAATGATAAACTTGTTTTCTCCGACTTTTGTCGCAATGGGTCCAACAATTTTTTCTAAACCTGTCTGAAATTTATCAAAGAAACTCATTTGAACAACCTCCAAATTTCCATTTTTCACGCTTACGCCGGCTGTTAAGCGCTTTCTTTAAT
>NZ_JBAWAZ010000133.1:0-8282 GCF_049589555.1 Trichococcus sp. | reverse complement strand
GGTGCGGAAATATCCGCTTGGATCTGTCTTTCTTTGGCTTCCCGCAGCAGGAACAGATATTTCGCTTCCGCTATCTTCTCGAAGATACGCAAATCTTCCGGCAAATCATAGGCATTCTGCTGCAGTTGAGCCAAAGTAGTGTAATGTTGATGGACATCGCTGATCAAGTCGACCAGTTTTTCGTCGTATTTCTGCTTTAAGTGTCCCTGCTTCTTGCTTGCGCTGTTCAAATGGAATGCCATTTTGTTTTCCGTTCCCCCCGTTGTTCCTACCCTTGTTACAGTTCCCGGCGCCCATCGATGGCACGGAAGAGGGTCATCTCATCCGCGTATTCGATATCGCTGCCGACCGCCAGCCCGTAAGCCAGACGCGTCACTTTGATGCCCGCCGGCTTGATTAGACGCGAAAGATACATTGCTGTCGCTTCCCCTTCGGCTGTCGCATTCGTTGCGATGATGATTTCCTTGACTGTCTCATCCTGCAGGCGTTTGATCAGACTGGCGATGTTCAGATCTTCCGGTCCGGTCCCTTCCATCGGCGAAAGGACGCCATTCAACACATGGTACAAACCGTGGTATTCGCGGATTTTCTCCATCGACATGATGTCGCGGGGATTTTCGACCACCAGGATAATGGACTTGTCCCGGGTATTGTCCGCACAGATGTTGCATGGATCTGATTCGGTAATATTACCGCAGATGGCGCACTGGTGTAAATCCCTTTTTGAACGGATCAGCGCATCCGCGAACGCCAGCACAGCCTCCTCGTCCATATCCAGACAGAAAAAGGCCAACCGGGCTGCCGTTTTTTGCCCGATGCCCGGCAGTTTCATGAAACTTTCGATTAATTTCGCTATCGGTTCTGGGTATTGCATTTCAGTTAAATCCCCTTTTCTTCTCTCAAAAGAAAGGAGGCTGGGACTAAAGTCAACACTGCCCGACTTGTCTCACCCTCGCTCCCCTCATTCATTTCGCTTATTGCCTGTAGCCTGGCTTAGAAGCCCGGAATCGCGCTGGCAAACTTGCCCAATTTCGCTTTCGTTGCTTCATCGATCTTGCTTAATGCGTCATTAGTCGCCATCAGGATCAGATCCTGCAGCATTTCCACATCTTCCGGATCGACCGCTTCAGGTGCGATGACAACGTCGGTCACCTTCTTGTTGCCGGTCATCGTGATTTTGACCAAATCATTTGAAGCCGCACCGACAAACTCCGTTATGTTGAGTTCTGCTTGTGTCTGCTCCATTTCTTTCTGCATTTTTTGCATTTGTTTCATCATGCCTTGCATATTTCCCATTCCGCCTCGCATTGTATGACTCCCTCTCTGTTTGTGTATTTTAGTTTGTGTTCATAGCTTATATTTATTTCGAACGCTGTCAGTCCTCAACGACAGTTACGACTTGGTCCCCGAAAAGGCTCAGCGCCTGATCGACGACTTCCTGTTCCTTTTGCTCCTCTATCACAATCGGATCGGTCTCGACCGAAAAATCATCGGCGAAATTCCCGGGGTGATAGTCACCGCGGTAACCGTCTTCCATTTCCGGCATCGGCGGTTCCGGCGGCAGATCCAGATCGACCGGCTTATCCTTACCGGCTGTTGCCGAAGCCTGCTGTTTAGGTGTAGCGGGTGGTGCCGCCTGCTTTGGCGCGGCTTTTTTCGGTTCACCCACGGATTCAGCAGCTGGGCTGTCGTTCCGGTTCTGGATGTAGTTGCGTCGTACCGAAGTCCACTGCTCTTCCGTCAAGCACACCAATTCGCCGGGACGCTGCAGCATCCGCTGCGTTGCGGCATCCACGGCCGCCTGCAGTTCAGCATCTTCCGTCGCTTTTTGGCAAAGGATATCATACTGGAACGACAGGATAAAGCTGGTCGGACTCGCCGCCACCGGATTGGCCTGCTTGAGCACGGCACGCTGGGTGACCGAGAGCACATCCAGGATATCCGTCCAGAAATCACGAACGCGGGCAAGATCTTGCTTCGTCGCCTCGCCCAAAATCTGGTAAGTCCGCCCCATGTTGGGTTTGAAACCGGCTGAGGTGTTCGACGAACGGACCGTTTCTTTTTTGGCCGGTGCCGCTTTAGCACCCTCCTGGGAAACGGTAAGATTCCCGGAAGCGATCAGTTCCTGCAGCTTCGCAAGTTCCTTTTTGACGAGCTCCAATTCGTGCGCCAACCTCTGGACTTCTCCGTTCGGCGCCGCTTGTGCGCTCGGAGCTGCCGCCTGTGCGTGCGCCTTGGATTGGGACAGCTTCACCGCCAACACTTCCAGATAGATATCCGGTTGCGTCGAGAAGCGCATCTCACTTTGCGTTTCGTTAAAGGCTTCGATCATCTCGTAGAGGAACGTTGCCGGTGCCTCCTGCGAGAAAGTCTGGAAAGCTTCGCTGTATTGTTGCGTGTTGTCCGCAAAGGCCTTGCCTTTTGTCTGCTGATAGACTAGCACATCCCGCGCAAACAGGATCATCTCCTCAAGGAAACGGCCGGCCTCTTTACCGGCACTCAGTATTTCCTGCAGCAGTTGCAGCGCCGATTCCGTCTCTTCATGCAGCAACGCACTGGAGAAGGAAATCATCATTTCCTCCGTCAGACTGCCTGACACTTTCACCGCATTTTCGAAAGTGACCGATTCCGACCCGTAGGAGATAATCTGATCGAGCAAGCTGAGCGCATCCCGCATCCCGCCGTTCGCGGAGCGCGCGATGACATGCAGCGCCTGATCATCGTAGCCGATCTTCTCCTCCTGCAGGATATAGGCCATCCGGTTGATGATGTCCTGATAGGAAATCCGCTTGAAGTCGAACCGTTGCGTCCTGGAAATGATCGTCAACGGAATCTTGTGCGGCTCCGTCGTCGCCAAAATGAAGATGACATTTTCCGGCGGCTCCTCCAGCGTCTTCAGGAGCGCATTGAAGGCCCCGGTCGAGAGCATATGGACCTCATCGATGATGTAGACTTTGTAGTCGGCTTGGGTCGGCGCATAACGCGCTTTGTCGCGGATGTCCCGGATTTCCTCCACGCCGTTGTTGCTGGCGGCATCGATTTCGATGACGTCGTTCAAGCGTCCTTCGGTGATGGCCTTGCATGTTTCACATTCGTTGCACGGCTCCCCGTCGACGCGATGATGACAGTTGATGGCTTTCGCAAAAATCTTGGCTGCACTCGTCTTACCCGTTCCGCGCGGCCCGGTAAAAAGGTAAGCATGGCTCGTTTTCCCCTGTATTAAGGCGTTCTTCAGCGTCTGCGTGACCGCTTCCTGACCTGCGATGTCTCCGAACCGCTGCGGGCGCCAAACCCGATATAGTGCTTGATAGCTCATCCTTTTCCCTCTTTCACTTTTGCTTCGTCCATCTATTATAAGGGAAAAACAGGAAAATAGGAAGGCACGGCTCTGCGGCTTTCCTGAGTAATATAAGCTTATATTTTGCTTGATTCTGGGGGATTTCAGCCCATTTAAAACAAGGAAATAATATTAATTGACAAAAAGTAAGCTATGGATTATAGTAATTCTATCGAATATTTCGAATTCGTATTAATTAAATTTGTGATACTATTCCGGCAAGAACGAACTTCAAATAAAAACGACAATAGACAATAAAGGGGAAAATGAACATGACAGCATTTTGGGATTTGGGCAAAGTTGCCTTGAAAGTCAATGATCTGAAGAAAATGACGCAATTCTATCAGGAAGCGCTGGGCTTGGATTTAATGGAAGAAAAGGAAAATTCGGTTGTATTGGGGGTTGCTGCGGACAACGCGCCTCTGGTGGAGCTGATCAAGCTCCAATCTCCGGCTGCCCGCAAAAGAACGACTGGACTTTTTCACTTGGCGATTCTTTTGCCGACCCGTGCGGACTTGGGATCCATCCTATACCATTTGCTGACGAAGAAATACGGCATTGATGGCGCGAGTGATCACGGCTACAGCGAAGCCATTTACTTCAACGATCCGGAAGGCAACGGCATCGAAATCTACCGCGACAAAGAGCTGTCGGCTTGGGATGTCCGTCCGGATGGCAAAATCGAGGGCATTACCGAAGCGATGGATGCGGATGGCGTAATCGGAGCGATGGTCAAAATTTATGACGGCATCCCTGCCGGTTCAATAATGGGACACGTCCATCTGACCGTTCACGATCTGGTCGAAACCCAACAATTTTATGAAAATGTGCTCGGCATTTCATTGAAATCGGACTTTTTCGGACAAGCAAAATTCTTCGCCGCCGGAAACTACCATCACCACATCGGATCGAACATGTGGGCTGGAAAACATCTGCCTGCCGCTGAAGAGAACCAACTAGGCTTGGCGTACTTCACTTGGGTAGTTGCTGACAGTACTGCCTATGAAGCGTTGAAAGGCAGATTGGTTCACGCAGAGGTTTCGTTTGAAGAAGCGGACAACACACTTATCTTCAAAGACAACAGCGGCATCGAGATCCATGCTGTCATTCATCAAGGCGAGTAATTAAATTATATCCAAAAAGCGTAACCGGCGGGAATCCCCTGCCGGTTACGCTTATTAAATTCCTCCCAATATAAACCCTATCAAGTAAGCAGCAACAGCTGCTAAACCGCCTATAATCAACATTTCCAGTCCGGATCTCAGCCAGTTTGACTGGGTAATAAGAGATTTCAATGCTCCTAAAAGAAACAATGTCACACCGGTCAGAACAGAAGCAACAAAAAAAACATGCTCATTCAGATCCGGCACGAACATGGAAAGAACATATACTAAAAGCGGAGTCATTCCAAAAATAAAGAAAGAAAAAAAGGTAACGATAGCATTTTTCAGTGGCCCATCCTGGATCTCATCACTGCCATGCCCATTTGTGATCCTTTGATCAACAAATGATGTTTCATATTTGGCTAACGTATAGGCTATGGATTGAGCATCTTTAGTTGACATGCCTTGGTTCTCATAGGCATTCACTAAACTTTCTATTTCATCATCAATGTTTTCAACCACTTCTCGGCTTTTTTGTTTTTTGAGACCGAGATTGTACTCATTCTCAGATTTCGAAGAAAGATAGTCACCTACAGCCATTGAAAAGCCGTCAGCCAAGAGGTTAGAAAAACCGAGAATGATAACCACTTTCATAGCCAGCGACGCACCCGCAACACCTGAGACTACGGCAAATGTCGTAACAATTCCGTCCAATCCACCATAGACTATACTTTTGATGTATTTTCCGCCTTTAAATTTTTTCTGTTCTCCTTTTATCAAAGGATTACCCATAACTCACGCTCCTTCAAAAACTTCTTATCATCTCTTCCTTATATTTATTTTACTACATTCCAGCTACATAACAGGCCTCAACAGTCTGCCTTATCATAATTCATTAGTGCAAAAGAAGGCAAAAAAAATACAGGCATAGAATGAAACTTCCACGGTTTACTGAAAGAGCGTCGTAAAGCCCCTTGCTTGAGCTATGGGGATATAAGACGTGCGGTTAGTTGTATTATGTGTAAATACGCTATATAATTAATGTATGGAAAATAAAAAATATAAATCAAATAATAACATCACTTATTCTTGCACCTACCATGTTGTCTGGTGTCCAAAATATCGGCGAAAGGTCCTTGTCGGACCAGTGGCGGCACGCTTAAAGGAGCTCATTGTAGAAACGTGCACCGCTCTATCCCTCGAAATTCAGGAAATGGAGATCATGCCAGACCACGTTCACCTCCTATTGGATATAGACCCACAATTCGGGGTTCACAAAGCAGTCAAACGCATCAAGGGAACTTCTTCCCGCGTGCTGAGACAGGAGTTTAAGGAGCTGACGACGAAGCTACCCACGCTTTGGTCGAATAGCTATTTCGTTTCCACGGTGGGTGGGGCACCGCTTGAAATGATGAAGCAATACATTCAAAGCCAAAAGACCTCACAACGCCAGTAAATACAAAGCAATCATCAGGAAAGGAGGAACACCTATGGCTAAAAGCAAAACAGCTTCATTTGTCGTAGAGCTGCGACTTGTCACGTATCAAAATGAACAAGCAGTGCTGGATAAGCGTTTCAAAATCGCTGAAAAACTGTATAACAAGGTCTTGTATCATGCGCGGACGCAGCTGACAGAGTTGTATAAGAACCGTCGATACCAAGACGTGCTGGCAGAACGCCGCTTGTCCATCAAAGCAAAGGACAAGGAATGTGTGACGGCTTGCAACAAGGAGTTGCAAGCTATCCAAAAGACCTTTGGTATGACCGAATACGCTTTGCATGCTTACATCGGACGGATGCGCGAGGCGTACAAGAAGCATATCGACAGCTTCACAGCACAGAAAATCGCTTCTACGGTCTGGATAAGTGTGTCCTCCCTTCTGTATGGCAAAGGCAAAAAGGTACGCTTCAAAAAATTCGGACAGCTGGAATCGTTGGAAGGCAAGTCGAACGCTACAGGTATGCGCTTCAAAGGCGACCGTTTGGAGTGGAACGGGCTGGTTCTGCCCGTCAATATCCGTGCCAACGATTTATTTGTTCGGGAATCCCTTTCCTTGCACCGGGTGAAATACTGCCGCATCGTGCGCAAGGCGTTCAAGGGCGGCAATCAGTACTTCCTGCAACTGGTGTTGGAAGGCATCCCGCCGGTGAAACGCAACAACAATGCAGGGATGCCCCGCCGAAAACCCGCTCCGAATGCGGAAGTGGGCATCGATATCGGCACCTCTACGGTGGCGGTAGCAGGTGATGACGGCGTCATCTTGAAGGAATTGTTTCCGGAAGGAAAGTCCTATGACCGCGCGATTCATCTGTTGCAACGTAAACTGGACCGGAGTCGCCGCGCAACTAACCCCACCAACTTTAATGTCGACGGCACCGTCAAGCAGGGTGTCAAGTTGACCTGGGTACGGAGCAGGAACTACATGAAAATCGTGTTTCGCTTGAAGGACCTCTACCGCCGTCGGGCGGTGGCCTTAAAGGAAGCTCACAACAAAACCGCCAATGCCATCCTGGCACTGGGTAATCAGGTTTATGTGGAGGAAATGGATTTCCGCGCATTGATGAAGCGGGCCAAAGAGACCACTGTCAATAAGGACGGGCGATTCAATCGTAATGGGCGCTATGGCAAGTCCATCGGCTATCATGCGCCGGCTATGTTGGTTGGCATCGTGAAGCAAAAAGCGCCCCAAGAAGGGGGCGCCCTGCAAGAGGTGGATACCTTTAAATTTCGTGCCAGCCAGTACAACCACGTAAATGATACATATATTAAGAAGACACGTGATGAACGTACGACCCTTGTTGGAGGGCAGCTTGTCCAACGGGACCTGTACAGTGCGTTCCTCCTGAAAAATAGCCAACCGACACGCAACGAAACTGACCGCACAAAATGCAGCACGACGTTCGCCACCTTCATGGCCCACCACGACACCTGCATCCAGACACTCTGCCAATCAACCGAACGCCAGTCCAGCAATTTCGGACTGCGAGACTTTCAATTTGCTTAACAAATGTATATAGCAACCAAAAGGTTCAGCTGCGAGCCTTCAACGTTAATGGTGCCACTGGGCGCCTTGTTGAGAGAGTCTAAGGGCTATTGGGAATAGAACGGAAATAGAAAAACGACATCTCCACTTTTGTGGAAATATCGCCAGTACGGTCCGTGACGTCCCAACCGCCCTTGGAACCCCCTGTATTTATCCATGGGGAGCAGTCAGCCAAAAAAGCTCCAGCGAGTGCGCCTAAGACACCACCGACAATTAGAGACCAAAGAAAGTCCATTTTTTACTCCTCCTTCTTATAAAGAAGCCCGCAGTAACCATGTGTCTATACCTTGCTCGTTACACTGCAATTATATAAGGAATGACCTACATTATAAAGTATTTGCACTTGAAGCGAGATGGCTTCCGGAAGAGGAAACTTGAATTTGTCAGATAAATCTCTTACAGCAATACAAAAAGCTCCCGGAATCCATTCTTTCGGGAGTTTTTGGGTGCTTGCCTTACTTAGCTTTCAATATACTTGTCTTCATGCGTATCATCGTCACCTGGAACATACGTTGTTTCCTGCTCCAAAACATCTCCCATTGACTCAACATCAGGATGAGAATTCAGCAGACATTATTTACCCGTTCGTTTGTTTTGTTCTTGATTATAGCGATCCCCTACAATTTCTAATTGATCCACTGCATGGTTAATGTCGTTCAGCTCTTGTTTACTAAAATGAATGGACGTTGCACCAACATTTTCGTCTATTCTACTCAATTTTGTTGTTCCTGGAATAGGTACAATCCAATCTTTTTGTGCCAATAACCACGCAAGCGATACCTGTGCAATCGTCGCTTC
>NZ_JBAWAZ010000132.1:0-5878 GCF_049589555.1 Trichococcus sp. | reverse complement strand
CCATTTGCCAATCTTTTTGGTAGGCCATTCCTGTCATCACGCCGGCCAAACGTTCTGCCTCAATCGGTAAAACGCGATCAGCTGATGGGAAGAATACGCGACCTATTTCATAAAATTGGATATCCGTATTCTTGCGGGCAACGTTGTAAGCGGCATTGTCCAGCAGCGTGCTCAACAAGTTCATCCGCAGTGTGCTGCGATCTTCGCTCATCGGCCAAGCCAAACGGATGCCTTCCTTGTCTTCGACTGCGTATTCCCGCGCTTTTTCGGCGGTAGTCAAGACATAGCTGATGTTCTGGGTCAGTCCCGCGCCTTCCATGAATCTTCTGGTGATTCGCATCGTGTGTTGTTTAGGCGTCAATGCAGTAGGCAAAGCCGGTGTGATCGGCAATGTTTCCGGAAGGTTGTCGTATCCGTAGATGCGTGCGACTTCTTCCAGGATATCCGCATAGATGGAGATATCCCATCTTCTAGGCGGTACAGCAACAGTGAATGTTTCGCCGTCAAACGTCGAGGCAAAGCCCAACTGGTTGAAGATGGCAGTCACTTCGTCGCTGGAAATGGCAGTCCCTAACGAACGGTTGATTTTTTCCAAAGTGATGACCACTTCCGTATCCTTCACTTCCACAGTATCGACGGAAGCCGTACCGGCAACGACAGTGCCTCCAGCCAACTCATGGATCAGTTCAGCCGCATGTTGTCCGGCTGTGCGGATTGTCGCGACGTTGATGCCTTTTTCGAAACGGGAACTGGATTCGCTGCGCAAGTTGAACTTCCCTGCTGTTTTGCGGATCAAAACCGGATTGAACAAAGCCGCTTCCAGAGCGACAGTCACAGTTTCATCGGTGATTTCTGAATCCAGACCGCCCATGACGCCCGCCAATGCAATCGGCGCAGTGCCGTTCGTGATGACGATGTTATCCGTGTCCAGCGTTCTTTCCACTCCGTCAAGAGTAGTCATCGTTTCGTTCGCTTTGGCACGGCGGACGATGATTTCCTTGGAACCGATTTGATCATAATCGAAAGCGTGCAGCGGTTGGCCGTATTCCAACAAGATATAATTCGTGATGTCGACTACGTTGTTGATTGGACGGATGCCGCCGTTCATCAATTTGTTCTGCAGCCAAAGCGGACTTTCCGCGATTTTTACGTCTTTGATCACTTGGATATGATAGGCAGGCGCATCGTTCGTGTCCTCAACGGCAACTTTGATGTAATCCGCTACAGAACCTGTTTTTTCGGAGACCGGAGCCTCCGGGAATTTCAATGCTTTGTTGTAGATGGCTGCGACTTCATAGGCGGATCCGCGCATGCTTAAAGCATCGGCACGGTTCGGCGTGATGTCGATGTCCAGGATCGCATCATCCAGTTCCAACAAGTCAACGACTTCCGTTCCGGGAACAGCATCAGCAGGCAGGACAAAAATCCCGTCCGCATATTTTTTTGAAACAACACTTTCAGAGTAGCCCAATTCAGCCAACGAACAGATCATTCCGTTCGATTCTTGGCCGCGCATCTTGCCCTTTTTGATTTTTGCGTTGCCGGTGATCCGTGCGCCATGCAAGGCCACGATGATTTTCTGGCCAGCAGCCACATTCGGCGCGCCGCAGACGATCTGAATCGGTTCCTCAGCCCCGATATTCACTTGGCAGACATGCAGATGGTCCGAATCAGGATGGTCAACCACGGACAACGTTTCGCCGACAACGATTTTGGACAAACCTTTGCCAGGATAGACGACGTCGTCCACCTCGATACCCGTGCGGGACATTTTTTCAGCCAATTCTGCAGGTGTTACATCGGATAGATCTAAATACTCTTTTAACCATTTATAGGAAACTTTCATTTCATTACTCCTTCACATCAAATTGACTTAAGAATCGGATGTCGTTCTGATAGAAGTGGCGAATATCATCCACTCCATATTTCAACATCGCTACACGCTCTTGCCCAAGCCCGAAAGCAAAACCGGAATATTTCGTGGAATCGATCCCCGACATTTCCAGAACATTCGGATGCACAATGCCGGATCCCAGGATTTCGATCCAACCAGTTTGTTTGCAGACGTTGCAGCCGGAACCGCCGCATTTGAAGCAGCTGACATCGACTTCGACAGAAGGTTCAGTGAATGGGAAGTAGCTCGGACGCAAACGGATTTCGCGCTCTTCGCCGAACAATTTTTTGGCGAAGACGGCAAGCGTGCCTTTCAGATCAGCCAAAGTGATGTTCTCGCCGATGACCAATCCTTCAATCTGGTGGAATTGGTGTGAATGGGTCGCGTCATCGCTGTCGCGGCGGTAGACTTTCCCCGGGCTGATCATCTTCAATGGTCCTTTGGAGAAGTCATGCTTCTCCATCGTGCGCGCTTGGACAGGCGACGTATGCGTACGCAGCAAGGTCTCATCCGTGATGTAGAAAGTGTCCTGCATATCGCGGGCTGGATGATCTTTCGGCAAGTTCATCTTTTCGAAGTTGTAGCTGTCTTCTTCTACTTCCGGTCCATCGACGATTTTGTATCCCATCCCGAGGAACAGGTCTTCGATTTCTTCATTGATTTGCGTCAGGACGTGTGTCGTGCCTTGGGCGATTTTTTTGCCAGGCAAGGTGACATCGATCGTTTCAGCCGCGATTTCGGCTTCCATTTTTTTGATTTCCAGAGCATCTTTTTTGGCTTGGATGGCGGCTTCGATGTCGTCGCGCAGTTCATTCGCCAAAGTTCCGATGACGGGACGCTCTTCAGGGCTTAAATCCTTCATCCCTCTCAAAGCTTCTGTGATCGGCCCTTTTTTCCCCAAATAGGAAATGCGGACTTGATTCAATGCCTGCAGATCCTCTGCAGATTCGACTTGCTGTAAGGCATCTATACGTAATGTTTGTAATTTTGCTTTCAATTCCATGTTCTGTCCCCTTTTCGTAAAAAATGCAAAAAAATCCCGTCCCTGGTAAGGGACGAGATTTTCGTGGTACCACCCTTGTTTCGCTGCAAGCAACGACACTTCATTTGTTTAACGGTAATAAACCGGAACTTTATTCATTGCACAGGGCAAATCCCAAAGTCAGCTCGGGGAGTGAAAAATCACAATCGGCTTCTATAAAGGCTCGCAGTCAATGGCCATTATTCCCTGAAAAAAGCTGCAGATCGTGAAGGTTCCCTTCAACGCTTTTCATATTCATTTTACTTACTTTGCCAGTTTACCCGGAAATGCCGTTTCCGTCAAGTTCGGATTAGACCCAAGCATCCGACCAAGATTGGATTTCCAGCATCACATTGTTCAAAGCTTTCCCTTTTTCGGACAATCCGTACATCACTTTGATTGCCGCCGCAGGATTTTCGGTTCTTACTACAATTTTTTCATCTTCCAGCTCTTTTAAGCGTTCCACTAATACTCGATCACTGACATTAGGTATCTGCACGGCCAATTCCTTGAATCGTTTATCTCCGTCCATCAAGACTTCGATGATTAAGCCGGTCCATTTTTTCCCTAAAATAGAGAATGTTTTTTCAAACTTTGGACAAATACATTTTTTTACTTCCAGCATTTCATTCACAGCCTTCACCTCTTTGACCTATTATAAACACCCTCATTTCCCCTGTCAAAGGGAATGTGCCTTTTGTCACAAAATGTTTACAAAAAATAAGCATCCTGCTCCGCAATCTGCACTAACTGAAGAAATTCCTCAGAAAAATGCTTGTGGCCGCCGCTTCCTTCCATCCGAAAAGGAAAAGAATCACGAATGATGTTGGTTAGGAATTCGGCAGCCTGCTTGCTCGCATACAAAAAGTTCATGTCTGTTTTCTATAATAGGATAGGAATTTCACAAAGGCAACACTTTTTCACGTTTAATTGAAAAAATAGCGTTTTTTTCATGTATTTCTTCAGCCGACGAAGTGATAAAGCAGAATGCCTGCCGCAACTGCGACATTCAGAGACTCCGCTTCACCGAAGATCGGGATATACAGATTCTGATCCGTCAATGCCAATACTTTTTTTGAAACGCCATTTCCTTCGTTACCGAGCACCAACGCAACTGCATCAGTCGGGGAAACGGTCCGGTAATCGACAGCCGCTTCATTCAGTTCAGTTCCGTAGACCGGGATACCGTTGCTCTTCATTTCGGGTATCATCTTTTCCAGATCGCCACGATGAATAGGCAGATGGAAGTGGCTTCCTTGCATGGAGCGCAGCACTTTGTCATTGTACAGATCAACCGATCCTTCCCCTAAAATGACCCCAGCATACCCGGCAGCATCCGCAGTTCGAATAATGGTGCCGACATTCCCTGGATCCTGTACCTGATCCAAAAGGATGTATTTGCCTTTGTATTCCAAAATTGGAGCGGATTCAGGAATCTGGACGATCGCAACGACTCCTTGCGGCGTCTCGGTTTGGGCTAAGCTGGCGAGGATCTCCGGGGAAACGAGGATGATGTCGCCTTCCGCGATCTGCAGATCAGACTGTTGGTGAAAAGCTTCTGTCATCACTACTTCTTGGATGTGCGCATCAGCTTTGATGGCCTCTTTCAAAAGATGTGTCCCTTCGATCAGATAAGCTCCTGCTTCTTTACGGCCTTTCGCGGTCTGCAGTTTTTTCCATTGTTTCACTTTTTGATTTTTCATCGATACGATTTTTTCCATTTTGTAACCCCTCAGTTCAACATATTCCCTATTATACCGCATTTATTATTCCCTTTTCATCCAAAGATAGAAAAAAGAGACTGGGGAACTCCCAATCTCTTCGAAATTTTAAGTATATTAGCCACCGATATAATTCAATGGATCAACTAATCCACCATTTTCATGAACTTCAAAATGGAGATGAACACCCGTTGAATCGCCGGTTGTACCCATTATTCCAATTTGTTGACCTTGACTGACTGTTTGTCCCGGTGCGACCAATAACCCTGGTTGCATATGCGCGTAAAGTGTTTCAACGGTCACACCATTGATGGTGCCATGGTTGATTACCACATAGTAGCCAAAGCTAGCGTGATATGTTGCTGTTACTACAGTCCCGGATTGTGCAGCAGAAATAGCTCCACTGCCCGCAATATCTTGCCCTCTATGCAATTCAGAGCCACCAGTGATTGGTGAAAGACGATATCCAAACGGAGATGAGTAGTAGCCACTGGCTGGTTTTATGAAACCACTAGAGTTTACAGTATAACTGCTGGATGCAGTCGTAGTCGGCGCTGCTGATGCAGTCAAATTATTAGCTGCCGTAGCTGCTGCTGCAACTGCCGCCGCTTCAGATGCTGCTTGTTCGGCTGCTGCCCTCTCAGCTGCAATCCTTGTTTCTTCTGCTACCATGTCATTGCTGATGGTTTCAGTTTGTGCAGCCAAGTCAGCTCTGGTTGATTCCAAGCCATTTTTCTCGGCTTCAGTCAATTCGTAGTTCTCAATGACTTGCGCGATTTGGATGTCGATTTCAGTTTTTTGGGCTACGACATTATTTTTTGAAATCAGAATGTCTTGTCTCAATGCTTCAGCAGCAAGTTTTTCTTCTTCAACAGCCACTTTGCTGTCTTCGACTTTTTGTTGATCCGCTTCCTGTTGTTCCACGATGTCCTTGTTGGCAGTCACAATCTTTGAAACGACCGTGATTTTTCCGACTAGGTCAGAAAAATTCTCTGAAGACAACAGCATTGAAGCTATATCCGTAACGCCCGCATCCGTTTGGATATAACGAGCCTGCGTATTTAATTTTTCAGTTCTTTGGTCGATGACCACTTGTAATGCTTCGATTTCAGCCTGCAATCCCATAATTTTTGATTCGATTTCAGCCAATTTTTGCTCTTGAGCTGCTAACCGGTTCATCAATTCATCCAATTGTGACTGAAGTTCATTTACTTTTGTTTCCAATTTTGCTTTTTCGGATTC
>NZ_JBAWAZ010000131.1:0-2728 GCF_049589555.1 Trichococcus sp. | reverse complement strand
TCTCCAGAGCAGTTCAGAAAGGTAAGATATTGATGGGTATCCCCTCGGCAAATCCAGCATCATAGACAATAGGGCAAGGATGTGGATGTTCAAAATCCATGTCCTTGCCCTATTATTGTCCGAAGTATCGCCAGCGGATCAATCAAATGTCAGGGTGATTTTCTCTTCTAAGTATTCCTGAGAGTTTTTGCCCAAACAAATCAAAAATTCCCCGTCTTCAAATTTGAATTCACCTTTATTGTCATAGAATCCCAGTTTCTGCTTCGGAAGGTCAAAGCTGACCGTCCGCACTTCTCCTGGAAGCAGCGTTACTTTTTGGTAATCTTTCATTTCAAGCACAGGACGAACAATTGATCCAACGATATCGCGGACATATAATTGAACAATCTCTGTTCCTGGTCTCTGACCTGTATTTTGGATATCAGCGGAAACACGGATGCTGTCAGTGAACCTTTCCAAAATAAGGTTGCTGTATGTATATTCGGTGTAAGATAGACCGAATCCGAATGGATACAACGGTCCGTTTTCTATATCCATGTATTTCGACGTAAACTTACTCTTTCCGCCGGGCCTTCCTGTATTCGGGTGATTGTAATAGATTGGGCATTGTCCAGTCACTCTTGGGAACGATACTGATAATTTACCGCTAGGATTTGCGGAGCCAAAAATGACATTCGCGACAGCAGTCCCCATCTGAACCCCCAAGTGCCACGTTTCCAGAATAGCATCAACATTTTGGTGCTCCCATTCCAAGGCCAGTGGACGGCCATTCATCAAAACGGCAACGACAGTCTTTCCTGCTTCTTTGACCTTCTCAAGCATCCGTTTCTGAGAGCCTGGCAAAGTAATCGTCGCACGTGAAGCTGCTTCTCCGGACATCGACACTGTTTCCCCCACCACAGCGACGATAACATCACCGTATGCGAGGGCTTCTTTCAACTTGTTCTCATCCAACGGAGACGTCAGACCACCTGTGGCAAAGTATTTGACCCGCTCCCCTTGTGCCGACAGGCCTGACAGCACCGATACACAATCTTCCGCTTTCCAACTTATCGACCAGGCACCGACAACTTCAGTCGCCATATCAGCGAGCTCGCCGATGACACTGATTTTAGCTGTTCTGTCCAAAGGCAAAAGATTATTCTCGTTCTTCAACAAAACAATGGATTTCTCGGCTGCTTCCAAAGCTAACTGGGTATTGTTCTGGGGAACTTCAGCCTCTTCCTCGATTTCCACATAAGGCTCAGCGAATAAGCCCAACCACATTTTGATCGTAAGAATGCGGCTTACAGCCTCATCAAGGAGACTTTCGTCCACTAGATTTTCCTCAATCAGCGTTTTCAGATGCGCACTGTACAAGCCTGTCCCCATATCCATGTCCAAGCCAGCTGTAGCTGCCTGCCTTGCTGCAGCTTTTTCATCTTCAGCAATTCCATGAGTGACACATTCCCTGATGCCATTCGCATCACTGACGACGAAACCTTCGAAACCATAATCCTCTTTCAGCACCGCTCTCAGCATATCTTGGTTCACTGTACAGGGGACACCGTTCAAATCGTTGAAGGCAGCCATAACCGTGGCCGCACCTTCTTCAATTGCAGCTTTAAAAGGCGCCAGATACACATTATGCAGCAAGGAATCCGCCATGGAAGTCGTGTTGTAGTCCTTGCCCCCTTCCGCTGCGCCGTAAGCAACGAAATGTTTCAGACAGGCGGCGACATAATTCTCTGTGCTGCTCTGATCTCCCTGCAGTCCTTGGATTTTTGCTTTTGCAAATTGGGAAACTAAATACGGGTCTTCTCCCGGGCCTTCTGAAACTCTGCCCCATCTAGCGTCCCTCGATACATCAATCATCGGCGCAAAATGCCAGTTCACCCCTTGCTTGCGGGATTCTTTTGCCGCCATTCTTGCGGTTCTAACGAACAGCTCGTCTTCAAAGGAGCAAGCTTCGGCCAACGCGATCGGAAACACGGTGCGGAATCCATGAATCACATCCAAACCAATAATTAAGGGAATCCCTAATCTGCTTTCTTCGACTGCGATTTTCTGCAGCTCATTCGCCTTTTTTGCATCCTGCAACATCAAGGAACCGACTTTTCCCGCTCGGATTTCATCTTCGTGATAGTCCTGCTCCGCTGTTGACATGATTTTCTCAAATTCGGCATGGCTGATCCGGCCATCCGTAAGCATTTCAATCAATTCTTCAAAAGGTACTTCAAAACCTCCGACTATAGATACAGCGGCCTGATTCATCTGGCCGATTTTCTCATCAATGGTCATCGATTGGATCAATTGGGAAATGTGGTTCTTTTGTTCTTCTGTAATTGCTATGATGGTGATCACTTCATTTCTGTATAGATTCTTTTTTCTTATGGCTTCATTATCACAGATGGGCCATCCGTCAACAGTTCAATAAGCTCTTCAATGTGTTTAAGTTAAACATAAAAACCCTCCAATTTATTATAGTAGCTGCTCAAAATTAAATATAGGTGTTTTCTCTACCAAATCTAAAGGGAATCGATTATTCAACCAAGTTTCTGCGAGTCCAATCCAATTATCTACTTCACGAATAATATCTTCTTTAGATTTAGCAGTAGCCTGTGTGGATAGCGAGAGACCATGATGTCCTTTTTCATATACATGTGTCTCAAAAGGAATCCCCTTCATCGCAAGAGCGTGAGCCATTCCTGTCGTTTGAGTAACGCTGACAACATTATCTTCACGTGTG
>NZ_JBAWAZ010000130.1:0-1742 GCF_049589555.1 Trichococcus sp. | reverse complement strand
GGAAGGGACCACCATGGTCATCGTCACGCATGAAATGACCTTCGCCAAGGAAGTGGCCAACCGCGTCATCTTCATGGATCAGGGCGTCATCGTGGAGGAAGGCACGCCGGAGGATATTTTCGGTAATCCGAAAGAAGCCCGCACCAAAGGGTTCCTGCAGCGAATTTTGGTCCGCGCTTGATCTTTGTGGCTTCTCCCTTAATCAGCTCGTCCTGCCGTTCACAACGGGGGACGGGCTTTTTGTGTTGCCTGTCACTGCTTAATTTTCGTTCGCCGGAGCAACGAAAACCGGGGCTCAGCTCCGGCGAAGCAGTGTTCACCGAAGAAGAGAAGGAATGAGAGAACCTCAACTCCGGCGAGGCCACGCCCACCGGAGTTGAGGTTCAAAATAAATGTCCAACTCCCACGAAGCGCTCCTCATCGGAGTTGAGCACCCAAAATTGAACGTGCGTGGTTGATACACCTACGCAATAAGCGTATAAAACCAGAAACCTAGGATGCTTTTTCTGCTCAGAAGGCCATTCCCCTTAACGCAAGCCATCAAAAAGCGGGTATAATATACGTAGCCGATTGCAATAGGGGAGGATGGATTGTATGAATGAGACGGAAAAAATGATGAAACAGTTGAACAAATTCATTTTGAATCACGTCGAGGATTACGACTCTGTGGATGAAGCAGTTGATGCATTCATGATGCTTTTCAACGAGGCGAGTGCCAAGGGGAAAACGTTCGAATCTGGTGAATTGACCGATGAAGAGAAGGCGACAGAAGAGTTGGAGAAGCTGGAGTTCGCGACTTCCGAACGCGAATACGCAGCGATTTTGGACCGTGCCTTGAAGTTGGATCCGGATAATTTGGAGGCCCGGCTATTTAAACTGGATCCTGAATCACTCGAATTCATTCATGAGCTCAAGAAACTGGAGGCACTCGGAAAGGCAGTGATGCAAAAGCAAGGTCTAGATGATAAAGAGGCCATCGGAAACTATTGGGGTATCGTCGAAACCAGGACATACTTGCGCATCAAGGCGCTGTATGCGGATGAATTGCAGAAACGCCGGATGTTGACGGCTTCCGTGAGGGAGTATGAGGATCTGTTGCGGTTGAACGAAGCTGACAATATGGGGATCCGCTACATTCTGATGGGTATCTACTGTCAGTTGGAACAAATGGAAAAAGCCAAAGAGCTTTACCAACGCTTCCCTGAAGCATCCGCTCAGATGCTGTTGCCGCTGATTCTGCTTTCATTGAAATACGATGATGAGCTGAGCGCGAAACGCTATTACAAAGATCTGCAGAAAGAAAATAAAGACTGCAAAAAAGTTTTTGGCCGGCGGGAGTTTGATTTGGAGAGCATGATGGAAGCAATCGATGCTGTTGATTATCTTGCGGACAGCGAAGAAGAACTCTACATCGCGATTTCCAATGTAATGACCGACTTTGCGGTCGTGCCGGATATGTACTATTTCAACTGGCTGAAGAAAAACCTGATCAAACCGACCGCGTCCCGGAAAGGGATTCAGAAGAAAAAATAGTTACCTGATTGCTCGATACAAAAGCCGATAAGGAGACGGAATATCCGTGTCCTTATCGGCGTTTTGTGTATTTATGGGAATTTTTCTTTCTACTTCAAATGATCTTTATGGAATTGCAAATGCTCTTCGATGAAGGTAGCGATCGTAAAGTAACTGTGATCGTAGCCGTCGAGTTTTTGGTAGCTCACTTTTTTGCCGGCAGCGGCTTG
>NZ_JBAWAZ010000129.1:0-1662 GCF_049589555.1 Trichococcus sp. | reverse complement strand
AGCAAAACCCGACAGCAACAGGAACTTGGCATTTTTCCTGACCAACGCCAAAGGAATCCTTTCCTTGCGCACCAACAAGGTTCCCCAGAGGAACAAACTCCCCAAAGCGCCCCTGAAGAAGGCAACTTGATTGGAAGCCAAGTCAATATTCTTAACGAAGATGCTGATCGTCCCGAATATCAGCATCGACAGCATCACTTTCCCTTTTCCTTTCGACACAACCCCACACCTTCCCTTGATTGATGAAAATAGTACACCCATCATATCACAGAGTTGACCGGCCGGGACAGGTCTGGCGCAAAAAAATACGGAACGCGCAGCCATCTGCGTTCCGTATTTTTTGGATGAATCATATGCCACTAAGCCATTACTTCATACGTTTCTTATGCTTATTTGAACTAATCGATGGACGCAGTGATGATGGAAGCTTCCCTGATTTCTTCTACTTTTTTTGGTTTCTTTGCCTTTTCAGGTTTCTTTCCTGCGATATAACGGACAACGGATTCCCATCTGATAAAATTTTTCATGGTATTGCTCCCTCCTTCATTATGAAACGCACATCTTGCTGGTTTGCTGGTTTACTGATTACTGTTGCATTCGGTACAATGCTTGCCCGAGACGATTAAGCGTATCTTCAATCACTTTGGTCGGCGCCGCCAAATTGATGCGTTCGTAGCCTTCGCCTTCTTCTCCGAAAATATAGCCTTCATCGGTGAAGAACTGCGCTTCCTCGCGCATGAACTTTTCCAGTTCTTCCGCCGAAAATCCTAATGCTTTGAAGTTCACCCATTGCAGGTAAGTCCCCTCGACCAATGGCGCGGTTATTTTCGGAAAGTTTGCGGCGAAGAAATCGCGCACCAGATGCTGGTTCCTGTCGATGACCGGAATCAGATGGTCGAGCCACTGTTCCGCTTCATTATAAGCGATCCGGCATCCTTCCAACCCCAGCGTCCCGACCATACCGCAAGCGACACTTGCGAGCGCATTGGACATTCGCTTGCGCAAAGTTTCATTTTGGATGATGATGTTGGAAGTGCACAACCCAGCCAGGTTGAATGTTTTGGATGGTGCAGTGCAGGTGATTGTCTTTTCCGCCACCGCATGGGAAAGCGTCTGGAAAACCTTATGTTCATATCCTGGCATAATCAAGTCGTTATGGATTTCATCCGCAACAATGATCATGTCATAACGAAGCACGATATCCGCTAAACGGGCCAGCTCCTCTTCCGTCCAAACCCTTCCGACCGGATTATGCGGGCTGCAGAAAATGATCAGCTTGTTCTCCTTCTTGCGGCAGAGATGTTCAAGCCCTTTAAAATCGATTGTGTAATCGTCCGAGCGATTCAAAAGCGGATTCCTGATGACTTTCCGTCCGGCGTTTTCGATTGCTCCAAAGAATGGATAATAGACCGGCGTCATGATGATGACACCCTCACCAGGCTGGGTATAAGCCCTGACCGCTGCATAAAAGGCAGAAACGACACCAGGACTGGTCAGGATCCATTCCTTCTCCACCTCAAAATTGTGCCGGCGCCGTTGCCAATCGATGACTGCTTGGTAGTAGCCTTCGGTGGGTATACTGTAGCCCAATATATTGTCTTCCAAATATTCCTGCAACCCTTTGGTGATTTCCGGCGCAGTCCTGAATTCCATGTCCGCCAC
>NZ_JBAWAZ010000128.1:0-6954 GCF_049589555.1 Trichococcus sp. | reverse complement strand
CACACAAAAATCAGCCTTTATCAGAATGAGCAGGAATCGCAATCCGTCTGCAAAAACCTGGAACTGGCGGAACAATTCGGATTGACTGAAGAATGTACGGAAAAATTATTGCGCTATTCCAACAAAGCAACGCCCACCATCGTCAGTTTGAACGAATATTACGTTTTTGGTTTGGTGGAACATGAAAATCATATTTTCCTTATCGGGCCGCTCGAGATGAACGATGAATACAAAATCACCCGGAATATTTGCATGGAGGATTGGGGACATATCAGCACTTATCGCGTACCGACGATGGTCGTCAGTGAAATCGTTGAGGTTCTGCTCCTAATCCATAATCTGGCGCACGAGCATGAAGTGATCCCCGAAGAACTGTTGGCACATAATTTCGAAGATCATCTGCAATCCGCAAAGAAAAATTACGTCGATAAATTTTTCCATGATAGAGAATCTGATGCTTGGCACAACTCCTATCAGCAGGAGATCCGGGAATTCGACAGCATCATGAACGGGGACATCCTCAAATTGAAGGAAAGCTGGGCTGAAGACTATGGCGGGGAAGTGGGGCGGCTCGCCAGCGATGAACTACGGAGCACGAAAAACATAGGGATTGTCGTCATCACTTTGGCGAGTCGCGCAGCGATGCGTGGCGGCTTGCACCCCGAAATTGGCTATTCATTGAGTGATGCCTTCTCGCTTGAAATCGAGCGGTTGAATACTGTGGAGGACATCACAAGATTGATCCGCAATGCGGAAATGGAGTACACTTTGCTGGTCCATGAATTAGCGAAGAAATCCAGAATACAATCTTCCATAAGTTACGCACATCCATACGTGAACAAAATCCAGGAATTCATCCTGAAGAACCTGCATAAAGATCTGCAGATCGGCGAAATCGCGGAACTCCTTTCCGTCACGCCGAACTATCTTTCCGCTCTGTTCAGAAAGAACACCGGCAAGACAATCCAAGCCTACATGACCGAAGAAAAGATGAAATATGCAGAGCAATTGTTGCTGTATTCCGAAAGACCGATCAGTGAAATCTCTTCAAGCCTCGGCTACAGCTCCCAAAGCTACTTCGGAAAAGTGTTCAAGAACTTTTCCGGGTACGCACCAAGCGAGTACAAAATGCGGTTTGGGAAGAGCTGAACTGATAAATTCCTAACTAATATCAACAAATACGCCTCTCAAAATTAAGAGATGGCATTGTAATTCCTGAATAACGAATTACATAATTCAACCTCACACATTGGACTATGCAAAATAAATCGCGCAATCAGCCAGGATTCCCCCACTGGCCGATTGCGCGACTTTTTTCACATACATTCAACAGATCGCATGTATAATTTTTTATTAATGCGAAGATTTCTAAATATTGGTGAGGCTTCACCGAAAAAACACCGATGATGGTATCTCCTTTTAATTGTTATTCAAGGTGCTATTTTTAGTAGATAGAGATCATGATAAATATTTCGAAAAATCACATAATATTAAACATATTAAATAATTTCATCATGCGTATGTCATTTTGATTGATTTTTAAACGTTTAATGAGCTCTTCATCCTCTTTAAGAGGAGTTTTAGAAAAAAGCATCTTAAATGACACTGGCATGAAGGGACGAAACGAGATTCCACTCATCATTCCCAAACGCTCCGTTGTTTCTTGAAATGTCGACAAAATGGTTATCGATACGTTTTCAACTTCAGTTGAACTGTGTGTAAGGAACATAGATGTGAATGTGTCGTGATGTTGAGAATATCCAAAGTAAGTATTCTCAGCAAACATGTACTTATCAAATGTTGGTATATTCATATAGAATGCGGTTGGAAACCTTCCTTGTTCCGGATGGTTAGAGATTATAAAAAGAGAGCGAAGCAATTTATTAATTCGTCCATCATACATATATGAATATAAAGTCGTTGACTCCTTAAATAACGTTTTTGGATTAGAAGAGTCGGTTTCCATCAAAAGGTTGGATTTGCTATACAAAAGTTGTTCAGGATGTACATTAAGGGCAAAAGCAATTTCATAAAAAGTTTCAATATCAATTATAATTTTTCCTGCCTCATACTTTTGCATAGTAGATTTACTTCTATTTATTTGCTCGCCTAACTCTTCCAAAGTTATTCCTTTGCTTTTCCGAAAGTATCTAATGGTTCTTCCCAATTCGGACGATATGTCTGACATAATTCATTCTCCTAAAGCTTTTATTTTTATAATTAGGTTATATGAAAAAGTATTATAAATATTCTTTTTGATGAAATTAGGTGAAAAGATGAGTAGATTATCTATTAACCAAAAATGAAGTCGTTTCCAACGTATCCAGAATACTTTTTTCTACGGAAAGTTGATTTTAACGATTTTTGTATCTATTGGATTTCTTTTTGATACACCTATATTATTACATATAAGGTAGCTGATATAAAAGTATTTCACCTAAGGAGAGAGGATATATAATGGATTTTAATCAATCAGTCAACAGAATAGATACAGGTAGTGTTAAATGGGATATGGCGGAAATTGTATTTGGGAGTAAAGATTTATTGCCACTTTGGATTGCTGATATGGACTTTGTCTCATCCTCAAAAATTACTGATGCTATAGAAAATGAGGTCTCTAATGGAATTTTTGGGTACAAAACGCCATCGGACTCTCTCATACAGGCAATTATAAATTGGCAGTCCACTCAACATAATTATCAACTGACTAAATCATCTATCGTATTCTCGCCAGCAGTAGTTTCCTCTATTTGCACCGCGATTCAAGCCTTTTCCCGGGAAGAAGACGCTATATTAATTCATGATCCAGTGTATTCCCCATTCGCAAGCGCGGTCTTGCTCAATAATAGAGAGTTAGTTACAAGTAGATTAATCAGCAATGATAGCGAATACAGCATTGACTTCACCGACGTCGAGGAAAAAATGAAGACCCGACAAGTAAAAATGTATATTTTCTGTAACCCTCACAATCCTGGAGGCCGTGTTTGGAAATACGCAGAACTTAAAAAAGTCGTAGATTTATGTAAAAAGTATGAGGTTATTCTCATTAGCGATGAAATACATCAAGACATCGTTTTTAAACCTAACAAATTCACCAGTATGTTGGCACTGGATGGTTCAGACGCGTTTACCATTGCTTTAACAGCACCAACAAAAACATTTAATTTAGCAGGATTGAAATGCTCTTATGCGTTTATCCCCAATCAGTCATTACGGGAACGATTTGTTCACTCTCAAGCAAGAAATAGTGGACCTAATTTACATCTGGAAATGAATTCAATTGGTTTGACTGCAACAGAAGTTGCCTTAAATGAGGGAGAAGTATGGCTACAACAACTGATTCAGCATTTTGACGAACAATTTAATTTTATAGAGGAATTTATTAAAAATGAAATTCCTAACGTGAAGTTTAAAAAACCTGAAGGGACCTATTTAGCTTGGTTGGACTTTTCAGATCTTGGACTTGATGACGATCAATTAATGCGTCTGTTAGTAAATAAAGGAAAGGTAGCTCTAAATGCAGGTTGTGACTATGGTGAAGAGGGAAAAATGTTTATGCGTCTGAATATTGCAACTTCTCACGAAAGATTATTTGAAGGCCTTCATGGAATTAAAGAATCGGTTAACTATATTGAAAATAAAATTATTGTTTAAGAAGTGTATTTAGCTCAAGAAGCAGTTTCCAGCACTTAGGACGATTGCTTCTTGTTCCTGTAATTCTCTTGAAGTAGATACACGCACCCATACCCCTCGCATCATACAGCAACACAAAAAGGCTAGGATTTCTCCTGGCCTTTTTGTGTTGCTCTTATGCGTTTTCTGCGATGTATTTAACCAATTCTTCTGTATCTTCCCAGCCTAGGCATGGGTCGGTGATGGATTGGCCGAAGACTGTGCCGTCGTCTTCTTGACGGCCGCCTACTAAGTAGCTCTCGATCATGAAGCCGCGCGCCATTTTTTTGATGTCCTCGTTCCAAGAACGGTTGAACATCGTTTCTTTGACGATGCGGATCTGTTCCATGTGTTTTTTGCCTGAGTTGTCGTGGTTCGTGTCGATGACGATGAATGGATTTTTGTAGTCTCCGCTTTCGTACCCTTTCACGACTTTGACAAGGTCTTCGTAATGGTAGTTCGGGATGTTATCGCCGTAGTCATTCGTGCCGCCGCGCAAGACAACGTGCGCCAACGGGTTGGAGCTGGACTGCACTTCGACGCCGTTATGGATGAATTTTTGTTTTTGTTGAGCAGCGTAAACGGAATTGAATAACACTTTCAGGTTGCCGCTGGTCGGATTCTTCATGCCGGCTGGATGATCGATTCCGCTGGCAACGAAACGGTGCTGTTGGTCCTCAACGGAACGCGCGCCGATTGCATGGTAGCTGACAAGATCATCAACAAAATCCAGGTTTTCCGGGTACAGCATTTCGTCAGCTGTCGTCAAACCTGTTTCCGTGATGACGCGGTTGTGCAGGCTGCGAACAGCAGCGATACCTTGGATCAGGTTGCTCTTGCCGGTAGGATCTTGTTTATGCAACAAGCCTTTGTAGCCGTCGCCGGTCGTACGCGGTTTGTTTGTGTAGATACGGGGAACCATGAACACTTTGTCTTTGACTTTTTCCTGTAGTTTCGCCAAACGACGCACGTATTCCATTACCGCTTCTTCATCATGAGCGGAACAAGGTCCGATGATCAAAAGGATGCGATCGTCTTTGCCTTCGATGATGTCGTGCAACTCTTGGTCACGGGCTGCCTTCATCGCTGCTTGTTCGGGCGTCAGTTTGGATAATTCTTTCACTAATTCGAAATCGATTTTTTCACTCAATGCTTTGAAACTCATATTAATCCCTCCATTTTCTTCAACAAAAAAAGCTTCGTCCATTCCAATTTTCATTGGAAAGGACGAAGCCGTATAGACTCGTGTTACCACCTTTGTTCATAGACCACTCGCGCAAGTCTACCTCGATAGGTACATTATAATACCCTAGCGAAATAACGAACGCTATCACCCGTCGCAGCCTACTTGATTTCAGTGCGAAGTTCAAAGATGAATTCGGCTATCTCGCATGTGTGCCTCGCATCGACCGGCACCTTTCTGGTCAGCTCAATAACTTACTACTTCTTATCATCACTTTTTATGTTGTTTCTCAGAATATACTCATTTTCCAAGCAAATGTCAAATGATTTCTTGAAAAAAAGTGAATGATAGGGTTTTCTTACTGAATTAGTCTAGGTCTTTTGCGATTTCATCTTTAACAGTCACACCTTCAGCTTCCAAGCGTGCGATTGTTTCAGCGAATTGCGGTAAGTGTTTTTTGTGTGCGATGAACAATTCGTTCATGATTTTGATTGCAGTTTCGCCTGAGCGGATTAATGGGTTGATCGTGAATGCTTGTAATGCAGTACCATAGTCGCCTGTTACAGCAGCTTCGATAGTCAGCAATTCCATAGCTTTCATCACTTGTAACCAGCCTTTTTCAGCAGTCGGCAATTCACCGAAAGCAACGTTACGAGCGCCTTGTGCGCCGACGTAAGCTGTGACTTCGACTACGCAATCAGCTGGCAGGTCAGGAACAGCACCATTATTTTTAGTTGATACAACGATTTGCGTATCTTTGTTTCCGTAGATAGCAGCGATTGTTTCGCAAGCAGCGTCAGAGTAGTAAGCTCCCCCACGTTTTTGCAATTGCTCCGGTTTGTGATCCAAGTTTGGATCTTTGTATAATTCGAACAATTCAGCTTCAGTCTCTTTAACTTGTTGCGCACGCGTGCCTACGCCATTGTACTCTTCCAGACCGTGTGTCAGCATTTCTTCTTCACGGTAGTAGTAACGGTGGTAGCCGCAAGGGATCATGCCCATTTGTTCCAATTGTTCTCTGTAGAAAGGAATGTCATGGATATTTTTCGGTAAACCAGCATCTTTGTCGAACATGGCGTCGATCACTTTGTATGTGATGTCATTGCCTTTGTCGTCAGCGACTTTATGCCAGTGGAAGTGGTTCAAGCCGGCAAATTTGTAGATCAGATCCTCTTTTTCAACGCCTAATGCTTTTGGTTCAGTCATTGTAGCCATAACCGGAACGTTACACAAGCCCATTACTCTGTCCCATTTGCCGTAGCGGACGACTGCTTCTGTTACCATTCCGCTTGGATTTGTGAAGTTGACCAACCAAGCATTCGGGCAAAGTTCTTTCATGTCTTCAACGATTTGCAAAATGATAGGAATTGTACGGAATGCTTTGAACATACCGCCTGCACCATTGGTTTCTTGTCCCAACATGCCGTAATAGAAAGGAATACGCTCATCTTTGACACGAGCATTCAGTAAACCGACACGGAATTGCGTCGTTACGAAGTCAGCATCCTTCAATGCTTCTCTGCGGTCCAAAGTCATATGGATTTTCACGTCGTAAGGGGATGCATCCCACATACGTTGCGCCATTGTGCCAACGATTTCTAATTTTTCTTTCCCTGCTTCGATATCCACTAACCAGATTTCGCGGATAGGCAATTCATCATAACGTTTGATGAAACCTTCCATTAATTCTGGTGTGTAGCTACTTCCTCCGCCGATTGTTACAATTTTAACGCCTTTTGTCATTTGTATATTCCTCCTCGTTTCGTTTACAAGGTTATTATCCATCATGTAAATATCGATAACAAGAGTTCTAGGTACACTTCAAAACCTTTTTACAAAATTCGTGCAAAATCTGCCCAATAATTCAAATTTTTTTCGCTTTTTGGCTTTTTTCGAGCGAAATATCGTTTACATAACATTTACATTAATTTATAATTTTTGTAAATGGAAGAAATGCGAATCGAGCCTGATATGAATCGCTTATTATGAAGAAACGGAGGGATGCCACCTATGTTAATACGCGAAAAAATGGAGACCATCAAGTTTTCTCCGGCTGAAAAGGAAGTCGTGGAATACCTGCTGCGTTATCCGGAAGTGCT
>NZ_JBAWAZ010000127.1:0-3398 GCF_049589555.1 Trichococcus sp. | reverse complement strand
CTGGCCTTTGCCGACTGTATCTTCCATGGATGCTGTATCTTCTGTCGCACCGCATCCGGCGGCGATCAGAGTGACTCCTAAGCCCAATCCGGCGGTAAGTCCGAGGCGTTTCCAGTTACGTTTTGTTGTTTTTATCATAGGTATATTTCTCTCCTTTTTATTTGGCAATTAGGAACGATTTAGTCTTTATGTTGAACTTTTTTTACTGAATTTCTGGGTCAAGCGGTCAATGATGATGGCAAGCACAACCAAGGCCAACCCGGATACGAAACCGGAACCGATTTTGGCGCGTTGCAAGGCGGAAAGGACATTACGCCCCAATCCGGGTGCACCGATCATCGAAGCGATGACGACCATCGACAAGGACAGCATAACGGTTTGGTTGATGCCGGCCATGATCGTGGATTTCGCCAGCGGCAATTCGACTTTGAACAACCGCTGTGCGCCGGTGCTGCCGAATGATTCGGCTGCTTCAACCAGTTCGGTGGAAACTTGTCTGATCCCCAGATTCGTGAAGCGGACGGTCGGTGGGATTGCGAAAATAAGTGACGCAAGCACCCCGGGAACCATGCCGATTCCGAAGAAGGCTACGGCCGGGATCAGATAAACGAAAGCCGGCATCGTCTGCATGAAATCCAAGACCGGATTGATGATGCTGTTCGCGATTTTGTTTTTCGCCATCAGGATACCGAAAGGCACGCCGATCAGGACGGACAGCAAGCTCGAAAACAGGACCAGCGTCAAGGTGAACATCAAGTCTTCCCAGAGCCCTTGGTTATGGATAAACCAGAGACCGACGACGGAAAAGATGGCCAACCCGAATTTTTTACCCGAGGCAAAGAACGCCAACAGCGCCACTAACGCGATCAGAATGACTGCCGGGATGGCGGTCAGCGTTGAGGTCATCAGATCGATCAAAGTCTGCGAAGACGCTTTGATCGGATCGAACAGGAAGCTGAACGTGTCAGCAGTCTTGTCCGTGACGTATTCAGTGAACTCGGCAACCGGCAATTCAGGAATGAAATTTAATAGATTATCCATTTACGGACACCTCGCTTTCTCCTGCCAAAGCGGCTATGACGGCGCCTCTGACAAGTACACCCACCAATCTGTCGTTTTCGATGACAGCGACCGGCGAGCTTGAATCATGGATGATCGGGAAAATATCGCTCAAGGTAGTATCTTTGGAGACTTTCGGGATATCTACTCTGAGGATGCCATCCACTCTAGTAGTGTTGGCTTTCAACGCTTTCGTAGCGTCCTCGGCAGTGATGTACCCTTTCAGTCTGCGGTGATTGTCCACCACAAGGATTGTTGAAATCCCTTCTTGGCGCAATAATTCCAATGCGAAGAGCGGACCATGTTTTTCGATATTCATGACGATCGGACGCTTCATGATGTGTTCGGCAGTCAGCACTTTCGAACGGTCGACGTCCTCCACGAATTTTTCGACATAGCGCGTTGCCGGATTGGTCAAAATTTCCTCCGGCGTACCGATTTGGACCAATTCCCCGTCCTTCAGCAGCGCGATCCGGTCCCCGATGCGCAAGGCTTCGTTCAGATCATGGGTGATGAAGATGATGGTCTTGCTGACGTTTGCCTGCAGATCCAACAATTCATCCTGCATCTCACGGCGGATCAATGGATCCAAAGCCGAGAAGGCCTCATCCATCAACAGAATTTCCGGGTCATTCGCCAAGGCACGGGCCAACCCGACCCGCTGCTGCATCCCGCCTGATAATTGGTTCGGATACTGATGGCTGTAATCGCCAAGGCCGGAATTTTCCAAGGCCTGTTGCGCTCGTTCCTTGCGCTCGGCTTTTGCGACGCCTTGCACTTCGAGTCCGTACTCGGTGTTCTCCAAAATTGTGCGGTGCGGGAATAAGCCGAAGTTCTGGAAAACCATGCTCATTTTTTCCCTGCGGACTTGGCGCAATTCCTTCTTGTCCATGACCGATAAGTTCTCTCCGTCGATCAGGATGTTCCCCGTTGTCGGTTCGATCAAGCGGTTGAACATCCGCACAAGTGTCGATTTCCCGCTTCCGGAAAGCCCCATGATGACGAAGATTTCCCCTTCTTCTATGGAAAGACTGACGTTGTTGACCCCTACTGTCGCTCCAGTGGCGCGCAGGATGTCTTGCTTGCTCTTCTTTTGTTCAAGCAGTTCCAGAGCCTTCTCGGATTTTTTTCCAAAAATTTTCGTTACGTTCTCTATTTTTATTTTCGGCAAGTGCATTGCTCCTCTCAAATTTTTAATGCTGTATGCGTGGATTCTGTTGGTAATGGGAATGAAAGCCCGAATCCGATTGTGCGTCTCCGCAATGTACAAATATAGTGTTACATTTTCATTTATTCCGAAAATATAAATTGAAGATAATTTCGTTACATCACAAAGGTATAATCACTATTATCCAGTTATGGCGCGGATATGCAAATCAAAAACGAAAAACTTGTGAATTTTTTGTGAAAAAGGATGCGGTTACACACGCTTCCTAAAGGTAACCGCGGAGTATCTGAATTTTATTTAAAAAAGTTGTTTGCAGAATCGGCATGTTGCCATACGCACTGCACAACATAAAGATACTTACGCTGATTTTGCTGTGCTTAGAGCTCAAATTGTCGAATGTGTTCCCTGCATGGTGGCGACCCCCAACGCAAAAAACGCACCACCCCTTAGCTCTGTTTGACAGAGTAAAGGATGGTGCGTTCAACTATCATTCGCCGTTTCTTCAGGCTAATTCCCAAAGTTCGAGGCTGTAATCGATTGTGCTGCCTGCCGCGAGCGACAGGCCGGTTTCTCCCGCTTGCGGGAATACGCGGGAGGTGAAGGTACCTTCGCCGTCGTTGACGAAGATTTCGATTGAGCTGGTGTCGACGAAAATCTGCAGTTTCACTGTATCCATCTGTCCGACTGCCAGCGTGCGGGTCGTGCCGAATTCTTCAGCGAACGGGATGCCGCACTGGCTGCGGTCGATCGTGATTTTCTTGGTGGCTGGATCCAAGGTGATGCGGAAACGTTTGTCGTTGGCGGCATCTTCGCAAAGATCCAAAGTCACCGGCGCGTGGTTGGCTGACGCCAGGAATGTCACATCCAGTTGGAGTTCGTAACAGTTTGCGCCACTGCGCTCGAAATGCTTAGCTTCAGACAACAAGCCTGTTTCGGAAATTGTTTTCTCTTTGCGCAAAGCCACCAGTTCGCGAACCGGTTGCTGGATCAATTTGCCTTCCTTAATGGCCAACTCGCGCGGCAACGTCAGGCAGTGGGCCCAGTCTTCGCTGTCGGTCGGGTAAGCGACATCCGGTAATCCCATCCAAGCCGTCAGGATGCGGCGGCCATCTGGGCTTTCGGCGGTCTGGGTGGCGTAGAAATCGAAGCCGGCATCCAGTTCCTGGAAGCC
>NZ_JBAWAZ010000126.1:0-5043 GCF_049589555.1 Trichococcus sp. | reverse complement strand
TGTCTTCCAAATATTCCTGCAACCCTTTGGTGATTTCCGGCGCAGTCCTGAATTCCATGTCCGCCACCGTAAGCGGCACCACATCATCCGCTACATCCGGCATCCATTGATACATCTGTTGCCACTTCACGGAACCTTTGTCTTTTCTGCTGATGACCGATTCGAAATCATATATTTTTTTGTTTCCTTCAATCTCCATCCCATACACCATATTATCTCTCCCTTCCCACTTGTGTAAGATTAAGTCACACAAGAGTCGGATCAGCACCTCGTTTCAGGATGCAATTCAATTATTAAACTAACTATAAGGTGATTTTTTGCCATTGTCTACTTTCCCATAACAAACTAGGTCACAAAACCTCACATATCATTAAAACTCATTCCCAAACCACTATCCAATCACCGTCTCTCCGCGTCATCATTCCTCACATGGCCTTTCACTAAAAGAAACCAAAAAAAGCCCCGATTACGCCATATTCGCGCATTCGGGACTCTGAAAGCATTCTTGCTGGCCTCTTATTTACTTGAATTCAATGAAGAGGTAGAGATCGCCACCGGTGAAATCCGATGTGCGTTCCAAGGAATTGACCAAAATATTCATTCTGATCTGGTCATTTTCGATGGTTATCGTCGCATCCTCGACCGTCAGGTTCCCTTTATCGAAGCCTGAAGTTGCGGCCTGCTCGAAAATGGTATCGTACAATTCGCGGGTATTGTAGGAGATCAGTTCCACACCTGCCGCATCCTTCACAACCAAGATGTAGTACTCGTCATCCAACCTTTTTTCCAATTGGTATGGTTGTCCATTCGCTTCAAAATCGGTAGTTTCGACGGGGCTCGTTTCGACTTCAGAATAGTAAAGATACTGATGGATCATGACATCAAAGTCTGCAATTCCGACGACGGGATCGGCATCCCAATTCAGATAGACAAATTCACCTTCACCTTGAGGGTACTCCGTTTCGGAGTAGGTCATGTCGAATCCGTAGGTATCGCTGAAATCACTGTAGACATTGAAGTCGCTCGGCAGGTAGGCCACCTCTTTATTGTAGCCCATGTTGTCGATGTAGGAAGCCACCTTGGTGATGACAATCTTATCGCTGAGGGAAACATCACTTTTCGGAACGATGGCGTTGTCCACCAACATATCATTTTCCATTAGTTTCTGTTCCAAAAAGCCAATCTGGTTGTTCTTGCTGACCGTAAAGGCATCGATTGGCGGGATGATGGAAATCGCCGACAGCGCAAGCAAGGCGATGGCGATCAGACCATTATGTTTCGGTTTCATGAAGCTGAAGATCACCCCGGCTATCGTCGCGAAGATGCCGAACAGGATGACATAGTAGCGGCCATGCGTGACGCCCATCTCCCTGATTTTCAGGAAGGAGGCGATGGTCTGGAAGACAACAATCGGGATCAGGACCTTAGGGAAAATCTTGCGGAACAGCTCGGCAAATTTATTTTCGAGATTGCAGGCAAGGATGTAGACGATGATGACGATGATCGCATAGGAAACAAGCAGCGGCTCCAAAAGATTGTCTGTCCAGAATTCCCCTCTGATGTTCATGACGACATAGACCACAAGGATCAACGTATAGATGGCCGTCAACGGGATGATGATGTAGGAAATCAGGATTTCCAGGAAGCGCGGCACCATAAATTGGCGGTCGAGCGTTTCCCCGCGCTTCGCCCATGCCTCATCCGGTATCAATTCTTCGCGTTTGCCCGGATACAGCGGCGTCATCGACAAGAAATAGATTGGCGCGAACAAGGAACCTACGATATTCATAAGATGCGTGAGGATTTTGAAATCGATGTTGAAGAGCAGATAATCAGTGGCATAGAAAATGGCGCTGATTCCGCCTGTCAACACTGCTGAAAAAAGCACGGTAGTGAAGAATGCCTTCAACGCCGAAAGGAAGCTCCGATGGAACGGAACCTTCACGCTATTTATCGAAGGAATCCAAATGAAGGCGATCATAAGGGCAAAAAGCGCTACGCCGGTCTTGACGTTGATGGCTATGTTGTACAGCGTCTGCGGCCCGACCGCGAAAAAGTAGCCTGTCGCAAGCAGCACTGCTCCGCCCATCAGCAGATAGCGGGCATTCAGTTGCGTAAAGAAGCGTTCATAAACCATTTGGCCTACGATGCTCAGCATGGCTCCCACCAAAAAAGTGAACAGATAGCGGGCATAATCCTCGCGCGGATTTTCGATCATGAAGCTGTTCAACACTGCGACCGCGATCAAAAAAAGTACGGTCAGTGGATAACGACTGATGGAACGCCCCATTCCTTTGTAGGCCTTCCGTAAAGAGTCTTTGAATTTCATTTTTGCCACTCCTCTCTTACAATGTGGTCGATGCGAAAATAATGCTATTCAACCTTCTCTGCTTTCCTTCTTTTCTTTCGCTTATGCGTAAAATCGGCCCGCTGGAACGTAACTGTAGCCATAGCGAGGAAGACGATGCCACATCCGAATACGGCAAGGCCGCTCATCCATGGCTTGAATATGAATCCATTGAAATTCAACGCCAATCCATTTCTGACCATTTCAGCATCCGTTCCGTTGTTTTCCAAGACAATAGCCCGAAAAAACATGGTCGTATAGGTCATAGGATTCGCATAAGACAGGTACTCCAAAAGCGTCGGAAAAAGGCTCACAGGAACATACGCACCGGATAAAAAAACCAACGGAAGAACTACCGCTTGGCCAACGATTTGGTAGGTTTGCGCGTCCCGAACGATGGTGGCAACCCAAAGACCCAAGGCAGAATAGACCATCCCTACCAAGAACATCGACAGGAAGACCAACACAATCGTGTGCGGCTTTTCAAATCCTAAGCCGGTGAACATCCCGATCACAAAAATACTGAATCCTTGCATCGTCGCAATCAGGGCGCCCGCCAACAACTGTCCGAACGCTACCTGGAAACGATTGATGGGGCTGACCAGTATTTCCTTCATATAACCTGAACCGATATCCTCAATCGTAGTGGCCGCGATATTCAACGATGTTTGAAATACGGTGGCGATAGTCACACCGGCGATAACATGATTGACAGAATTTTCTTGCAGCTGATTTTGAAAGAGGGAAGACAATACATAGATGAACGCGAAAGGCGTAAGAAAAGTAATCAGCAAGCGGATGCGGTTGCGCATAAAGTTACGCAGATTGCGCAAGCATAATGTCCAGATGGCTCTCACCCCGCATCACCACCCTCACGGATTTTTTTGCCTGTAATTTCAAGAAAAACGTCGTTCAGGCTCCCTTTCGTAACCTCCAAATCCAGAACATCCTCCTTCAATGAGTGGATTGCCTCAATAAATCTTTCCATGTCGTCCACCTCAAGATGCAAGTATCCACCTTTCTTTTCATAACGGAACTCCTGCTGCAATAAATAGATTTCGGCTTTTCGGGAATCCTTCATCTTCAATACAGCACGCGTTTTGGTATACCGATTTTTCAAAGCTTGTGGGGTATCGTTGACGATGATTTTTCCGTCGTCCATGATAGCTACTCGATCGCACACTTCCGCTTCTTCAATATAATGCGTGGTTAAGAAAATCGTTATATTTTTCTCCTTCTGCAGCTTCATGATATACTCCCACATGCGATTTCGAGTCTGCGGATCAAGGCCCGTCGTCGGTTCGTCCAAAAAAAGAACTTTCGGATAATGAACAAGCGCGCGTACAATCTCAACCCGACGCTTCATCCCGCCGGAAAGGGTAGAGACGAGACTGTTCCGCCATTCCAACAAATCAACAAGATCCAGCAATATTCCGATTCGTTCCCCTATCTCATTCCTCGGCACCCCATAAAGGATGCAGTGAGCAACCAGATTTTCCTGTACAGTCATCTGTTGATCCAGTGTCGGTTCCTGAAAAACGATGCCGATTGCTTTGCGGACTTTTTTCTGTTGCTTAGAGACATCTTCTCCATCAATCAAAAGTACTCCCGAGGTTTTATCGATCATCGTACACAAGGCGTTGATCGTGGTGCTCTTGCCTGCACCGTTCGGACCCAGAAAAGCAAAACTGCTGCCCTCTTCCACCTCGAAAGAAACATCCTCCACTGCAAGATAATCCCCATAATATTTCGAAAAATTTTTCACATTGATTATGGCTGCCATCTCTATGCCTGCCTTCCCAACAAAATAAGGTGAGCGCATCCAACATTAGAACTGTTGCTGACAAAACGAAACGTCTACACCATAATTATGGATATCCATGCGCACCTTTGTCAAATTTTGCGATGCCTTTAAGGGTGTCGCAGCAAAAAATCCGCAACTCAAAAAGAGCACAGCTTTCCACTATTCCCTCCTTCTTATTCTTTGAATGGACCTGTCTTCGCATCCTTCATCGCCAATTGGATGTAATCGATGGAAGCGTTGAGTTTGGCGGTTTCCCACTCATTCAAAGCGACCCCGAATTGTTTTTCTACACCGTTCCGGCCGATCAGGCAAGGCATGCTCAAGGCCACATCGCCGTCATGACCGTACTGTCCGCGCAGAATCGTGCAGACGGGGTGGACGCTCTTTTCATCCAACAGGACCGCTTGCGCCAAGGTGATGGCGGATTGCGCAACCCCGGCATTCGTCCAACCTTTCCCATTCAGCACATCATAGGCCGACTTCACGACCGCTGCCCCGATCGCTTCAGGATCCAACGTCTCCACTTCGGGGAAATAAGTTCCGAACTCATCATAGCGGATGCCGTTTATGGCCAAACGGCTCACCACCGGGAAGGCGGTAAATCCGTGCTCGCCCATCATATAGCCGGTCACGCTCTTAGGGTCGACACCATAACGTTGCGAAATCACTTTCCGCAGACGGGCCGAGTCTAGCATCGTTCCGGTCCCGAAGATCCGCCCTTCCGGGTAATCGAATTCGCTGGCCGCGATATAAGTCACCGTGTCTAATGGATTCGTGATCAGAATGATGATGGCCTCTTTTGTATATTTGGTGATTCCCGCCATCACTTCCCGGATGACCGCCGCATTTTTCCCGGTCAAGGAAGCGCGATCCGGGATGGCGTTCGGATTAT
>NZ_JBAWAZ010000125.1:0-1565 GCF_049589555.1 Trichococcus sp. | reverse complement strand
ATTGGAGCAGGCATTCAGAGATGATCCTGCTGCCCGCGAGCGTTTCGAAGGCTGGCCGACTGGCGAAAAGGCTCACTATCTTTTCTGGATCGCCCAAGCCAAACGCCAGGATACCCGGGAAAAAAGGATCGCCGAAACATTGGAACGGGTAAAAGAAATAAAAGACCATCCCCGTGAAGAGAATGGCCGAGATTGATATGGCAGATGGTCTACAGCAATTCCTGCGCCAACAAGGAATAGGTTTTGAGCCGAGCCTGTTGAGAATGCGGCATGCTGATGATCATCGCTTCGTCGAAACCGTACTGTTCCTGCAGATTCAGCAATGTTTCGGCTGCCTCTGTTGCGGTCCCGAGAATATGGGTCTTGCGGATGTCGTTGATGAGCTGCTTCTCGATTTCCGTCAGCGGGTAAGCGGCGGCTTGTTCGGGGGGCATCAGATGGTTGCGCATCATCCCACGGTAGAGCTGCATCTTGAAAATCGCATACGGCAACTCTTCGTAGAGTGCTTCTTCGCGCGTGTCCGCCACGATAGCATGGAAAGCGACACTGATCTGTTTTTCAGGCATGGCGGCGGACGGAACAAAATGCTGCTTGTAGAGATCGAAAATGTTCTTGTCCAGCGTACCGGTGAAGAATTGCGCGAAGGAATAGCCCACGCCCATTTTGCCGGCCTGAACGGCGCTGTTGCCGCTCGACCCCAGCAACCAGGTCTGCGGAATCGACACGGCTACCGGAGCTGCCGGAGTGTCCCGGTAAAGCGGATCCTGCGGTGTCCGGTCTTCCAAAAGATCCAATATCGTCTGCAGTTTTTCGTAATGATTATCCAATTGCGGCGGGTTGCCTTGCGCCAATGCGTGCATGGACTGATGATCGCCTCCGGGGGCACGGCCTACGCCCAAATCGATCCGGCCGGGCGCAAAGCCGGACAGCGTTTTGAATACTTCCGCGATTTTCAAAGGGGAGTAGTGCATCATCATGACGCCTCCGGTCCCGACACGGATCCGATCCGTTGCAGCCGCGATAAAGGCGGCAATGATTTCGGGTGCGGCGCTTGCCATCAATTTACTTCCGTGATGCTCGGCGAACCAGATGCGTTCGTACCCGAGGTTGTCCCCTAAACGGGCGAGTTCTTTGGCGTTCTGCAGGGACTGTTCGGCAGTGCCTCCTGCTGTGATGTGGACTTGGTCCAAGATGCTGAGTTTCATATTTTCCTCCGATTGTTCATTCTGAATAATTTGTGCAGGTAAGTTAGGGAATGCTGATAGTTTGACTATAACAAACCCAGTCACTTGGGACAAAGAATTAGCTTTTAAAATGTAAGCAGAAAGAGTGGGATCAAATACAAATAAAGTATGGCCAAAAATAAAAGCAATCATAAAAGATATACTGACGGGTTTGCTTATTTTGTACACGATCATCGCGGTAGGCAACGATAATGTCGAGCCGATCCTGTACGCCAAGTTCAAGCGATTATCTTAACGGAAAAGGAGTTTGCTAAATGAGTCTCATCCATCACATCGAAATCAATGTCAGCGATCTGGAAGCCAGTAAGCAATTTTGGTCTT
>NZ_JBAWAZ010000124.1:0-6812 GCF_049589555.1 Trichococcus sp. | reverse complement strand
CGTCCAAAGTAATCCGGACTTTTTCAATATCCAGTATACCGACTTCCGGTTCAAAACGATATATCCCTCAATACAAAATCTCACTGTACTTGTTGGTTATATCCTGTTACACGATACATACGCAGGCCGAATGATGTATAATAAGCCATGCAGCACATGAACACGAACAGAAAGAAGGCGGAAATAAATGAACTTAGAAAAATTGATTGAAAAGATTGAAGCGTTCAAAGCAAGCCATCCTGAAGGTACGTTTGAATTCTTCGTGCAGCCGCAAAGGGATTTGGATGATCTTTATGCTGAACTGCTGATACTGGATGTAACAACGGATGCAGAGGGCAATGCTACAGCCCGCGCTGAGGAAGCTTTGATCACGTTGGAAAGCCCGTCAAATGATGAATTGGCTATGTTGGAAGGCATCGCTGAATCCTTAAAACAGTATCTATAGAAAAAAACTCCCTGAAGGAGCCCTGCATGTTACAGGTCCTTCAGGGAGTTTCTTTATCTTCAATTAGTTATTCAGCTACCGCTGCTGCCGTTACTGCTTCAGCGGTAGCAAACGTTCCAATCGGCAGATGATCGTTCAGCAGTTCCGCTTCCGGATCCAATGCAGCTTTCTGATTCACGCCGGTTGTCCAGTAAAGTGCCATGATCGCAACAGTTGCGACCAGACCGACCAAGTAAGTGGCCGTCTGCAGCCCCATCCGGAATCCGATCGGCTCGCTCAGGATATAGACGACACAGGCATAAAGCATGAATGTTGCAGGCAATAAGGTAACCAAGTAATTTTTGTTTTTAAGATATAAATAACGCGTCGACATCAGCAAAGCGATAACGGCTGTAACTTGGTTCGCCCAGTTGAAGTATCTCCAGATCAGGTTGAAATCCACTTTAGTAAGGAAGAACGAGATGACAAACAACGGGATCGTCATCATCAGGATTTTTTTCATTGAATCCTGTTTGATGTTCATGTAGTCAGCCAAAATTGTCCGCAGACTTCTGAATGCTGAAAGTCCTGAAGAGATCGGCAAGACGATGACGCCGATGATGGCGACCGTACCGAAGACATTACCCAACAACATAGTGGAAACTTGGTTAACGACAGCTGATGGCGTGCCGGCATCGATCATTTGGCTCAATGTTTGACCATCGAACAAGGCCATGGAAGCTCCAGCCCAAATCATGGCGATGACGCCCTCAGCAATCATCATGCCGTAGAAAAGGAAGCGGCCTTCCCGCTCGTTCGTCGACGTCCTAGAGACCATCGGCGCTTGGGTTGCATGGAAACCGGAAATGGCCCCACAGGAAATCGTAAAGAAGATTGCCGGGAAAATCGGTGTGCCTTTTGGATGGAAATTCTGCATAGTGCCCATCGTCAATTCGGGCAGGTTATGGCCGCCCGTCAACAAGCTGATTCCGATGGCGATCGTACTGATGATCAGAATTGCGCCGAACCAAGGATAGACTTTGCCCATCGCCTTGTCGATCGGCAGGATGGTGGAGATGAGATAGTAAGCGAAAATCAAAACCGTGATGATTCCGATTGTCATCCAATCAGGCGTGATGCTGGCGATCAGATTGGCGGGTGAAGTGACAAACACGGTTGCAACCAACATCAAGAGCAGCATGGCGAAGATGTTGACGATGTGTTTGACCGGTTTGCCCAGATATTTGCTGGTCAATTCCGGCAAGTGGGCGCCGTCGTTCCGCAAGGAAATCATCCCGACCATGTAATCGTGGACAGCTCCTCCGAAGATGCAGCCGACGATGATCCAGATGTAGGCGACCGGACCGTAAAGCGCTCCCATAATCGGTCCAAAAATAGGACCCGTTCCGGCAATATTCAACAGTTCAATGATGGCATTTTTTGATTTTGACATCGGGACAAAGTCATATCCGTCCTTCAGCGCTTCAGCAGGGGTCGTTCTTTCCGGATCGATGGAAAAGTTCTTTTCGATGTAGCGCCCATAAGTAAAGTAACCCAGGACCAGTAAGGCGATTCCTCCAAGTAAAGTAAGCATCTTTTTTCCTCCTTCAAAATAAATGTGCGGCCAACACGTTCTTTCTATGCCCTTACTTTACTGGAGAACAAGAAACTTTTGGGTCATTTGCGCCCGAAACGACAAAACTGCAGGCTGAGTTGCACGCCTGCAGTACTGAAATTCATTTAATTTTGGATCAGATACCTACTTTTTCCTTAAAGTCCTTCATATAAGAACGGCTGACGGGTATCTTCAAACCGTTGCTCATCGTCAGTTGGAATGTATGGTTGAACCATGGTTGGATTTCCTTTATTTCCTTCAGATTGATTAGAAAGGCGCGGTGAACCCTCAGGAACGGATGTCCGCCGATCTTTTTCTCGAGCGCACTGAGTGGTTCATGAATGATGTAGGTCATATTTTTCGTATAAATGGTCGTTTCGCCGTTCTCGACTCCGATGGCGATGATTTCCGGGACCTGCAGCATATAGATACGTTCATCCATCTGGATGGGCAAGACCTGCAGTCCCATATCCTTCTGCTTCGGTACTTCGACTTCTCTGACCTGCTGTTTCTGGTACTGTCCGTAGGCTTTTTTGACCGCCTGCTGGATCCGTTCCAGTTCAAAAGGCTTCAGGACGTAATCGGTCGCATTCAGTTCGAATGCTTTGACGGCATAGTCGTCATAGGCTGTAGCAAAAATGATCATCGGAGGTTTCTTAAGTTTGTTGATTTTTCCGGCCAGCGAGAGGCCACTCTCATTCGTCAGGTGAATATCCAAAAAGATCAGGTCCACCGGCTCCTCAAGCATCGTCCCGAGCGCTTCTTCGATCGAATCCGCTTGAGCGATGGCGCTCACACCTTCGCATTGCCCAAGCAGGTAGGCCAGTTCATCCCTTGCCAAGGGTTCATCATCCACAATCAATACCCGCATACTCATCCCTGCCTTTCTTGATAAGGTACCGTGCAATACACTGTCGTCCCTGTTGGTGAAGATACAAAGTGCAGTTTTGCCGATTCGCCGAACAGGCTGATCAGCCGTTTATTCAGGTTTTCCAATGCCGATCCGGTGCCTTCCTGCGATGGCACTGTTTCATTGCCCAATTTCTCCAGACGCTTTGAATCGATGCCTTCGCCGTTGTCCCGCACGGAAATAAACACCCCGTCCGGACTGCTCTTCACATCGATCCATACCCGATTATCGGTCTTCCGGCTGCCGAAAGCATGCCTGAACGCATTCTCCAGCAAGATCTGGATCAGGAATGGTGGCAACAGCACATCTTCCAAGCCTTCCTCGACGGAAATATCGACTTGGTAGCGGTCTGGGAAACGGGCCTGCTCCAACGAACGGTAGGCTTCCACTTGCGTAAGTTCCTTCATCAACGGAATCAGGTTAGTGCGGGCGCCTTGCAGATTGGCCCGGAAAAAATTGCTGAGTTGGATCAGCAGCCTGCGCGCCTGTTCGCTGTCGACACGGATCAATGCCGAAACGGTGTTGATGGCGTTGAAGAAGAAGTGCGGATTCACTTGCGCCTGCAAAGATTTGATTTCGGCATCCTGCAGCAGCTTGCTCTGCAGTTCGATTTCCCCAAATTCGATCTGGCTGGAGAAGATATTGCCGAGTCCCTCCGCCAACTGCCTTTCGACAAAGGTGAGCTTCGTGGCATCCGTGAAATACAGCTTCAAAGTGCCGATCGTTTTCCCTTGCGCTTTCAGCGGGATGACGAGCGCCGCTTGCAAAGGACAGCCCGGATGGTTGCAGCCGATTTCGTCATGGGAATGGACTTCCCTGATTTCCCCTGTCCGCAGCACTTCTTTTGATAATTCGGTCAATATTTCGTTCGAGGCGATGTGGTGGTCGCTGGCTGCGCCGACATAGGCCAAAATCCGATCGGTATTCGTGATGCTTACGGCGGATACCTTCATCAATTGTTGGATGATTTTGGCTGCTTCCGTGCACGAAGCTTCGTTCATGCCGGAACGGAAATAAGGCATCGTTCGGTTCGCCAATTGGAGCACATCATGCGTCTGCACCGCTTTCGTCTGTTCGACTTGGCGCAGCGTGGAGCCGATGATGGAAAGGAAAATGCCGGTCCCCATGCTGTTGACGAGGATCATCGGAAACGCAATGAATGTCACCAGATCCCAAGCAGCCTGAAAATCGCGGCTCAACACCAGAATGCTGAGCATCTGGACACCCTCCGTCACTGCTCCGATCATAAAGCCTTCCTTTATCGTCGGATAGGTATTTTTCCGCATCGTTTTGGTGCCGTACAGACCGGAAATGAGGCCGATCAAGATGGATGAAATCACATAAATATAGGCCTCTTCCCCGCCTTGGAAGAAACGGATGATGCCCGAGATGATGCCGACGGATGTGCCGACCAACGGCCCGCCGATCAGACCGGCGACGCCGATCGTGAGCACCCGCGTGTTCGCCAAGGACGCTCCCTCCGAAAGTTTCATCAGTACCTGGTCGGATACGATGCGGTCCTGACTGATCTCAACGCCTGTATAGTTCGAGATGACCGCGAATATTCCGAATACGACAATCAGCGCCACTTTGGTACTCAAGCGTTGACGTTCGCCCAATTTGTCCCTGAAATAGTGGGTATTCATCAAAAGGTAGGCCAATATGATAATCAGCCCGACCCGCTCCAATATCAAAATGAATAGATTAAACATGGCCGCTCCTTTCCGGAAAATGATTATCTTTAGTTTACACCAGAAGCAACTAATTTGTGCACAAAAAACGATAGCCCAAGCTTTGCGCTTCAGGCTATCGTTCCTTTATCAAGCTATCAGAAGTTATCCGCAATCCGCTGGAATTGGTGATGCAGCTCGTCCATCACCACGAAACGGGCTTCGCGGATCATCTCTTTGCCTTCGACGAACAGTAGCAAAGCCGGAACGGTAAAGACAGTGAATTCGCCCGCGACTTCCGGGATGTCATCGGCGTTCGCTTGGATCGCTTTGATGGCCGGGAATTCTTCCAGCATCTCCTGCACTTGCGGTTGGACCGCGTGGCAGACGCCGCAGTTCGTCCGGGAAATGTATACGAACGCCAATTTATTATCAGCGACGAAGTGACGGATTTCTTCTATTGAAGTAGCTTGTTGAAAATTATTTGGATAAAACACAGGATGACCTTCTTCCACTTTCATTTTTTGCCCCATTATAGCACGCGAATCGGAATAAGTCCGTTTTGCGGATTGGGCAGCGCCAGCGGATTAAAATCCCTTCGCGCTTCCATCACCCTTCTTATTTGAACTCACCCTATGAAAACGTTATACTAAAAACAAAAAAGGTGGTTTTTCAGATGATGTTCGAACTCAGGATTACGCTCTTGGATGTCGGCATACCGGTTTGGCGGGATATACAATTGGATGACGACACCACTTTCTCAGATTTGCATTTCATTCTCCAAAGTGCATTTAATTGGTCAGATCTCCACCCTCATACTTTCAAGTTTGCCTCTCCGCATAAAGATACATTGGCAGAAACCGATCGTCTGCGGGACCACATCCAAGGAAAAGACGATAAAATCATCTACACGTACAATATGGAAGAAAACTGGGAGCATGAAATCGTCCTGCAAAAAGCATTCGAAGCGAAGGCGGACGTGCTCTATCCCCGTTGTGTACGCGCCGAGAATCTGGCCCCCGAGGAAGACCATACCCGTCTGGATATCACGGACGGCACACTAGACCTGGCATATACAGATTCCGGGGAAATTGCCAAAGCGATCAATGAGGAATTGGCCTACCTGAACGTCAGCGGCCTTGGCGAAGGACTGCCAGGACTGGATGAAGATGAATGGATAGCCCTCGATGATGACGAAGATGAATGGGAAGACGACGGCGGCCATCTGTGAAAGGCTGACTTCAACAAAAGGCAAGCCTTCGGGCTTTTATGGAGCCGAATGCTTGCCTTTTGTTGTCGGCCATATCGCGTCCGGCCGGTTTGCCCGATATCCCACAGCTATCGGCCAACCGTAAGCAAAAAAGCATCCCCTGCGCTCATATTCGAGCGTAGGAGATGCTTTTTTTATGTTTATTTCTTAATAAGGAATTGCTTATTGAGCAGTTTCTGTGATCGATTTAGTTGCTGTTTTTTTCTTGTAAACAAGATCCAGGATCAAACCTGCAGCCGCAACCACAATCGCGACATAGAAAGCTTTGGTGAAGTCACCGTTGTTTGCAGCAGCGATACCCGCTGTTACTTTAGGTGCAACGAAAGCGGATGTCGAGTAACCGATGAACACGATACCGTAGTTGACGCCTTGGAATCTCGGTCCGAAGTTATCCATGACTAATGAAGGGAACACGCCCATCACACCGCCGAAGCATAGGCCTAAACCAACGATCCCTAGTGTAAAACCGAAAATCGATTTGACGAAAATAAGGATCAAGAAAGTAAGAATGATGACACTGTACATAATGCTGATAGTCGTTGGTTGGCCAAGTTTGTCCGAAACAGCTCCCCAGATAATACGGCCCATCGTATTACTTAACGAATACACGCTGACATATACGGCTGCCGCTGCTGCGGATAGGCCGAACATGGATTGTCCGATCGGTGAAGCGTTTGAAGCAATCATCAAGCCCGAGAAAGCACCCATGGCGAACATCAGGATGATCATATAGAATTTTGGATCCTGCAGCATTTCTTTCCAGTTCTTGTTTACGACCGGTTTATTCGCTGCTGCAGTTGCCGCTGCGTTCATATTTTTTGGAATATAATCTTTCGGAGCAACCTTGATGAAGAGGCTGCATGTGAAGCTGATGATTGCATAGGCGATACCCATCCGCACAAAAGTATCGGCAACGCCAATTC
>NZ_JBAWAZ010000123.1:0-1949 GCF_049589555.1 Trichococcus sp. | reverse complement strand
GTGTGGAAGCTTTCTTTGAAATTTTGGAAAAACTTGATGTTGAATACTTCTGTTTCCACGATGTGGATATCGCACCAGAAGGAGATTCGCTGGAAGAATTCTTCAATAATATCGACGAAATCACGGACCTGATCAAAGAGAAGATGGATCAAACCGGCATCAAACTGTTGTGGAACACAGCAAACATGTTCTCCCACCCACGTTATGTGAACGGGGCAGCTTCCTCCAATAGCGCTGAAGTTTTTGCCTATGCGGCGGCACAAGTGAAAAAAGGCTTGGACGTCAGCAAGAAATTGGGCGGCGCAAACTACGTCTTCTGGGGCGGCCGTGAAGGTTATGAGTCCTTGTTGAATACGGACATGAAATTTGAGCAGGACAATATCGCCCGTTTGTTCAAAATGGCAGTTGCTTACGGCGAAAAAATCGGCCATAAACCACAGTTCCTGATCGAACCGAAACCGATGGAGCCATCCAAACACCAATACGACTTCGATGCGGCAACAACAATGGCCTTTATCCAAAAATATGGATTGGAAGGCGACTTCAAGCTGAACCTGGAAGCGAACCATGCGACCTTGGCTGGACATACATTTGAACATGAAATGAATGTAGCCCGTTGCTACGATGCACTGGGATCGATCGATGCCAACCAAGGCGACATGCTGTTGGGCTGGGATACAGACGAATTCCCGACGAACATCTACGATACGACATTGGCCATGTATGAAATCCTTGAAAACGGTGGGATTGCGCCGGGCGGAATCAACTTCGATTCCAAAGTACGCCGCTCCTCATTCGAGATGGAAGATCTGTTGTTGGCACATATCGCCGGGATGGACACTTTTGCCCGCGGATTGATAGCTGCTGCCAAGTTGAAAGAAGAACGTTTCTTCGATGATCTGAAAGACAAACGCTATGCTAGCTACAACGATGGTGTTGGTGCAAGGATCTTGTCGGATCAAGAAACATTGGAATCATTGACAGAGTATTCCATGCAAAACGGAGACATCAAACTGGAGTCCAGCCATCTTGAATTCGTCAAATCCCGTTTGAACGACTACCTAGTATAATCCATACAGAAGTCGTTCGGTTGATGGATGCAACAGAAGAGGAGCAGAAATTATGGCGTATGTGTTAGGAATAGATTTGGGCACAAGTTCATTGAAGGGGTTATTGTTGGATGAGCAAGGCAAGGCAGTAGCTTCCGCCCAAAAAGAGTATCCGCTGATCCATCCGAAATCCGGCTACAGCGAGCAGGACCCGGGGCAATGGATCCTGGCCTGCGAGTACGTGCTGGACAGGCTGAAGGATGAAGTAGCGGACTTCACCGAAAAATTGGAGGGGATCAGCTTTTCCGGCCAGATGCACAGCTTGGTTGTGCTGGATGAAGAGAATAATGTCCTCCGCAATGCGATCCTTTGGAACGATGTCAGGACAACGAAACAGTGTGCGGAAATCATGGATACATTCGGAGAAGAACTGCTTGCGATCACGAAAAACATCGCGTTGGAAGGATTCACTTTACCGAAAATTCTGTGGATCCAGGAAAATGAGCCGGAAATCTGGGAAAAGGTGCGGCATATGCTGCTGCCAAAGGATTATCTGGGTTATTGGATGACCGGCACCATGCATATGGATTACTCGGACGCAGCCGGAACGCTGCTTCTGGATGCGGAAAAGAAAGAATGGTCCAAAGCTGTTCTCGAAAAATTCGACATCCCGGAAACCCATCTGCCTGAATTGATCGGCTCATCGGGCATGACCGGAAACCTGCGGCCGGAACTGGCGAATCGCTTCGGTTTTGAAAAGGAAGTAAAAGTATTTGCGGGTGGCGCAGATAACGCCTGCGCTGCGATCGGCGCAGGTATCGTGAATGCTGAGACAGGCATGGCCAGCATCGGAACATCCGGTGTGTTCCTCGCATTCGAGGATTCGGCTGAGCAGGATTA
>NZ_JBAWAZ010000122.1:0-1688 GCF_049589555.1 Trichococcus sp. | reverse complement strand
TGAGGTCACGTTCCTGCCTGTCTTATCGCGTCCGGGCAAAATCCTCTGCATCGGCAAGAACTATGCCGCCCATGTCGCGGAAACGAAAAGTGAAGCCCCGAAAAAACCGCTTGTCTTCAGCAAATTCGCGAGCGCTTTGGCTGCCCATAAAGAAGGCATTCCGATTCCGGTGAACACCAACAAGGTAGATTACGAAGTCGAACTGGTGGCAGTCATCGGCAAAAAAGCTTATTGCGTCTCCCTGGAAGAAGCTCTTGAGCACGTAGCGGGCTACACAATCGGCAATGACGTGACCGCACGCGACTGGCAAAAAGGCTCTCCGCAATGGTTACTCGGTAAATCGCCGGACAAATTCGCGCCGCTCGGACCGGTCTACGTGACCGCCGATGAGATCAATCCGACAAATCTGGACATTTCGCTTAAACTGAACGGCGAGGTGCGCCAGAACAGCAACACGAAGCATCTCATTTTCGACATCGCGACGATCGTTTCCTACATCTCCCAGCACTTTGCGCTGGAACCCGGCGACATCATCTTCACCGGAACACCGGACGGGGTCATCCTTGGTTATCCGGAAGACGAACAAGTCTGGCTGAAACCGGGCGATGTCATCGAATCCACCATCGAAGGCATCGGGACATTGGTGAATACTTTCCGATAAAACAGCCAAAAGGCCGCTGCATCATCCTGAACAGGATTATGCGGCGGCCTTTTCTTTCCTGAAATGGATCTGTTTAAAACGTCGGTTCGGTGCCGACCGCCTGCAGTTGGAAATGCATCATTTCCATCGCCTGCAGTAGCGCCTCGGCTGTATCCAGAGAGGTCAGGCACGGCAGATTGTTGTCCGCGGCTTCGCGTCGGATGAAATAGCCGTCGGTTTCCTCGGTCTTGCCTTCGGTCATCGTATTGATGATGAACTGGATCTCTCCGTCATGCATGCGTTTCAGGATATTTTCCCTTTTCGCTTCGCCGTTTTGGAGGATCGTAACCGGTACGTGCGCCTCCAGCAAGGCTTCCCCAGTACCCTTTGTTGCAAGCAAACGGTAGCCGACCGCAACCAAGCGTTTCGCCAGAGGCAGGATTTCGTGCTTGTCCTTGTCCGCAATCGTCAGCAGCGCCGTACCGTACTCGGGGATCTCAATATTGGCGGCCCGGAAAGCTTTGTACAGGGCTTTGGAAAGGATGACATCTTTTCCGATGATCTCCCCTGTGGACTTCATTTCCGGCCCCAGAACGGTGTCGACTTTCTTCAGTTTGTTGAAACTGAATACCGGCATCTTCACGTATACCCCGGATTTGGACGGAACCAACCCGGTCCGGTAGCCTTGATCTTTCAGTTTGATGCCAAGGATGCCTTGCATCGCCAAGTTCGCCATCGGGATGCCGGTAACTTTGCTCAGGAACGGGATTGTCCGGCTCGCGCGCGGATTCACTTCGATGATGTAGACGACGCCTTCGCTGATGACGAACTGGATGTTCACCAAACCGATGGTGTTCAAGCCTTGCGCCACGCGGATCGTGTAGTCTTCGATCGTTTGGATCAGTTCAGGCGACAGGTTCTGCGGCGGGTAAACAGCGATCGAGTCGCCCGAGTGGACGCCGGCGCGTTCGATGTGTTCCATGATGCCCGGGATCAGGACGGTTTCGCCGTCGCAGATCGCATCGACTTCCAGCTCTTCTCCGATCAA
>NZ_JBAWAZ010000121.1:0-1845 GCF_049589555.1 Trichococcus sp. | reverse complement strand
GCACCGAAATCAAACAGATCGAAAAAATCAACAAAGGCGTCGAATATACGAAAAGGGCGATCGAAATCATCAAAGAAAGGTATCAGGACACCGATTTTCTGATCGGCGACATCAGCCGGGAATTGTCACTGAATGATTCTTACTTGACTGCCGTTTTCCGTAAAACGACAAACCTGACGCCGCACGACTACCTGATCTTTTTCCGCATCCATAAAAGCCGCGAATACCTGGAAACGACGGATCTGAGCATCGCGGAGATCGCTGAGAAGGTCGGCTACAAAAATCCTTTGAGTTTCACGCGCATCTTCAAACATCAGATGCAGATGTCACCGCGGGCATACGTCAAAAAAGTAAAAACCAAATAACCAATCAAGGCAACGTAGGCGATGAAGGTCGGGCTGCTTGGTACCGATGCAAAGCCGGTTCCGGGCAGGTCCGTCCTTTTTTCTTTAACAGCAAGACCTTGAAGGCATACATGCTGATAATTTTATAAATCAACAAAATTGTATGTTTTTGTATGGTTGAATATCTATCATGGGCCTCTTATATTTGGTATTATTAGGACATCAAAAGAAGTAAACGTTTACAAGTCGATTGTTTTTGAATAGTTCAGGTGCAATTTTTCTAAGGTCCAATAGTTTCTTTGTTTTAAACTATACAATTTTATAGATAAAAGAAAAGGTGGAGAAGAAATGTTAAAGAATTGGAAGAAAGTATCATTGGCTACAGTATTGTTATCAGGACTTGTTTTAGGGGCGTGCGGAAACGGTTCCGACGAGGGCAGCGAATCTGGTGAGGTGACAATCACTTACGGCATCTGGGATAAAATCCAACAACCAGGCATGGAAGCGATAGCGGAGGCTTTCGAAGCGGAAAATCCGGACATAGACGTAAAAGTTGAAGTGACACCTTGGGATCAATACTGGACCAAACTGGAAGCCGGCGCACAAGGCGGCAGCATGCCAGATGTCTTCTGGATGCATTCCAACGAGATCGCGAAATACACGACTGGCGGCGTCCTGATGGATTTGTCGGAAACCTACGCAAACAGCGAATTGACTTCGTTGGATCATTTCCCGGAAGAATTGGTCGAACTGTACTCCGCGGATGATGCACTCTACGGCATCCCGAAAGACTATGACACAATCGCACTATGGTACAACAAAACGCTGTTCGACGCAGCGGGCGTTGCCTATCCGGATGAAACTTGGACTTGGGACACGATGCTGGCAGCCGCTCAAACGTTGAACGATCCAGACAACGGCGTATACGGTATTTTGGCTCCTTTGAACAGACAGGAAGGCTACCACAACTTCATCTTCCAGAACGGTGGCTACGTATTGTCCGATGACAAGACCGAATCCGGTTTCCGTTTGGACGAAACAATCGAAGCCGTGCAATGGTATGCGGATTTGAGCGTGAAACATGGCGTGTCGCCGACCCAAAGCCAATTTGCTGAAAATACAAACTTGTCCTTCTTCCAATCAGGACGCGGCGCGATGGGCTTCTTCGGCTCTTGGATGACAGGGGAGATGGCCAACAATGACTATACGGCTGCCAATGCCGATGTAGCGCCACTACCGCAAGGCAAACAAGCGGGAACAATATTCAATGGCTTGGCGAACTCCGTTGCGGCCTCAACTGAAAATGAAGAAGCGGCCTTGAAATTCGTCGAATTCCTGGGAACAGAGGAAGCGATGCGTCTGCAAGGCGAGAACGGCGCGGCTATCCCTGCTTATGAAGGAACGGAAGAGACATTCGTAGCTGCCTACAGCCAATTCAATATGCAAGTCTATGTGGATCAAATGGAAAATGCGTACATCAAGCCTTACTCAGCAGAGACAG
>NZ_JBAWAZ010000120.1:0-9502 GCF_049589555.1 Trichococcus sp. | reverse complement strand
GGAATAATGAAATGCTGTCGGTCAATTAAATAAATTGGATTCTAAATGTACTAAAATCAGTAGCGCGGACCATACACTTGGTTTGTACTACTGATTTTAGTATTTTTGCTTGTTTAAAAAAGTTCCCGGCGAAATCATGCTTCGCCGGGAACTGCTGTCGGAAGGAATGGACACTTAGTCTATTGCCGCTTCTCTCAATTTTTCAACTTCATATTTTCGTAGTTCATGTTCGGGTTCAGCAAGCCGCGGTTGCTTTTCAGGACGAAAGAGAAGCTGCTGTCATTGAAATCGATGATGTTGTCCTCATCCAGTTGCTGCAAGCTGTCCTTGGTGACTTTGACCGCGCCGAAGTTGGTGTCCAAAACGGTGTCGTAGTTCGGGTTTTCCGTATCGTACGCTCGGATCGTAAACATGCTGCTGTCCGGTCCGCCGCAGCCGTAGATGGTGCTCATGTACAAAGAGAGTTCCTCGGTCATCCCCAATTTTCCCAGTCGTTGCGTGGCATTTTCAGTAAATGTCAATTTCATTTATAATCACCCCTTGTGCTAATTATAAAGCATGCCCTCGCGAAAAAAAGCGAATATGCTCACATCAATAAAATGTTTGACAAGGTGAGAAACAGATGTTATATTTAATTAAATTTTAATAGAAGAGCGATGAAGAGAAGAGTACCTTTCGATCGTCATTCCAGAGAGCCCCGGCAGGTGAAAAGGGGTATGATGAAAAAAAGCGAAGATGGTCTCGGAGCAAAGCAATGCGGATAGTGTTGCTTCGATTTGTGCACGATAGCGCACAGAAGTATAACAAGCGGCAGCTTGCGTACTTTTTAAGGTATGGATCGCGAGGTCCCTACGAACATGGGTGGTAACACGAAGAGCTTTCGTCCCTGTATTTCAATCAATTGGAATATAGGGACGAGGGCTTTTTTGCTTTTTGCAAAGTCAGAGAAACATCAGAAGCAACCTCGGCTAATCGGAAATGACCCAGAAGAGCAACTGCCATGCAAGAATAGATCGAAAATCAGAAGGGAAAGATGACAAATGACAGAGAAAAATTACAGTTTTGAAACGTTGCAGGTACATGCAGGCCAAGTGCCGGATCCCGTTACCGGAGCCCGTGCAGTGCCTATCTACCAAACTACCGCTTTTGTGTTCGATAGCGCGGAGCAGGCTGCAGGCCGATTCGCTTTGACGGATGCCGGAAATGTCTACACCCGTTTGACGAACCCGACAACCGCAGTCGTAGATGCGCGGGTTGCGGCGCTTGAGGGTGGCACATCCGCCGTTACGGTCGCATCAGGTTCGGCGGCGATCACGTACGCTATCCTGAATGTGGCGAATGCAGGCGATGAAATCGTCGCGGCCAGCACGCTCTACGGCGGAACCTACAATCTTTTCAGTGCGACATTGCCTAATTTGGGCATCAAAACAACTTTCGTGGATCCTGAAGATACAGCTAACTTCGAAGCGGCCATCACGGGAAAGACGAAAGCCATCTTCATTGAATCGATCGGAAACCCGAGCATCAACCTGATCGATATCGAAAAGGTCGCCGAAATCGCGCATAACAATGGCATCATTTTGATTGTGGACAATACGTTCGGGACACCTTACCTGATCCGTCCGTTCGAATTCGGCGCCGATGTTGTGGTCCACTCCGCTACGAAATTCTTGGGCGGACATGGCACAACAATGGGCGGAGTCGTCATCGAATCCGGTAAATTTGATTTCGCTGCCAGCGGAAGATATCCTGGCTTCACGGAGCCGGATGCGCATTACAACGGGCTGGTCTATACGGATCTGGGACCGGGCGCGTTCACGACCAAAATCCGCGTGCAATTGCTGCGCGATACCGGAGCCTGCATCGGACCGATCGATTCCTTCCTGTTGCTGCAAGGGATCGAAACTTTGTCATTGCGCGTCGAACGCCATGTCGAAAATACCCGCAAGGTTGTCGCTTATCTGGCGAACCACCCGAAAGTGTCCTGGGTGAACTATCCGGAACTGCCGGATAGCAAGTACAAGGCGCTTGCCGACAAATATTTCCCTAAAGGAGCCGGTTCGATCTTCACTTTCGGCATCCAGGGCGGAAAGCAAGCTGGCATCGAGTGGATCGACAAGTTGGAGTTATTTTCGTTGCTTGCGAACGTTGCTGATGCAAAATCATTGGTCATCCATCCGGCCAGCACGACCCACGCGCAATTGAGTGACGAAGATCTTATAGCTGCCGGGGTTTCCGGTGACATGATCCGTCTGTCCATCGGGATCGAAAATGCCGATGACATCATCGCCGACTTGGATCAAGCTTTCGGACAAATCTAAACCAAGCAAAATCCGCTCTGTCAGAATTTGGGTTCTGACGGAGCGGATTATTTTATGGTACATTAATCGGACAACGAGCGCCCAAGCCAAATGCCGGTTGTCCGATTCATCGGCGATATCGGACAACGAGCGCCCAAGCCTAACGCCGGTTGTCCGATTCATCGGTAATATCGGACAACGAGTGCCCAGGCTTCACGTCGGTTGTCCGATTCATCAGCGATATCGGACATCTTCGGAAATCTTCGGACTTCCGTCTTCATCAAAGATACTCCGCCAACACCGACCAAGCTTCCAGTTTTTCCGGCAGCGTTTTGACATGTTTGCCGCGCATGGGGCTGGTCGATGGGAGCGGGAGGTAAATCAGGCCGGATGCCTCATCCAGACCGAAGTGCTTTTTGTAGCTGCGGTAAGCTTTTCCGCCATTGAAGGCGATGGCCCTGATCTGGGGATGATCGCGCAGAAGGCTGTTCAGATCGTTAGGATATTCCTCTTTGATGGCCGAATCGAGGCTGCCCTCACGGTAACAGGAGTGGATGACATCCCAGAGGGCGACGTGATGCTTTTTCAGCAGCGATAGGCGGTCTTCGTAGGTCACCGGATCCTCCTCGCCGAGCAGGGAGAAAATGATTTGCCAGAAATGGTTCCTCGGATTCCCGTAGTAGTGCTGTGCTTCCAGCGACTTTGCGCCGGGCATTGATCCCAGAATCAGGACATGGGCTTGGGAATCGATGACGGGTGCCATCGAGTAAAGTTTGTCGGATTGTATCAGTCGGAACACATCCTTTCAAAGATATTGTGTATCCATTCTACCAAAACCGCGCCGGAGCGGGAAACATTCGAGCTTGCCAATTTTTTTAAATAAAACAGTTGACGGAAGGATAGCGATGCGTTAAAATAATCCCAACATTAAGAATTCGTTAGAAAAATCATTTCCATCTAATTAAACCGATAATCAAGAGAAGTACGCATCATACCTTGTTTCCAGAGAGTCGCCGCCAGTGAGAGTGCGATAGCGAAGGGGATGCCGAATGGACTTGAGAGGGTTGCCTTGAAAAGAGTAGGGGCAAACGGGGAACCTGGTCCGTTAACAGACAGGCACATATGTTGGTATGTGAACGAGTGGGCGATTAATTTCGTCAATTTGGGTGGTATCGCAGGAGAATACAAGCTCTTGTCCCTTTAAAGGGGGGACAAGGGCTTTTTTTGTACACAAAAAATGATGAGGTGAATGAAATGCTAGAGATAAAAGAGACGAAACAAACCGAAGAAATTCTCCCGCAAGACAGCATGAAAGCCGCTATCGATAAACTAGTGAAAAAAGAAGAACTTTCTCCGCAGTTGACGAAGACCATCATGCACCAGATCATGAGCGGTCAAGCCAGTCCGGTCCAGATCGCATCTTACCTGACTGCTATGCGGATGAAAGGCGAGACGGCCGGAGAAATCAGTGCTTCTGCTGAAGTAATGAGGGATTTTTCCAATAAAGTACGGACCAAGACGACGGCATTGGACATCGTCGGAACCGGCGGCGATCAAGCCTTCACTTTCAATATCTCAACCGTCTCTTCCTTTGTCATCGCAGCCGCAGGGATCCCGGTGGCGAAACATGGCAACCGCAGCTCTTCAAGCAAGTGCGGCAGCGCGGATGTGCTGGAAACGTTGGGTGTGAACATCGAAGCCAGCGCGCAGCACAGTGAAACGATGCTCGAAGAAATCGGAATGTGCTTCATGTACGCCCAAAAATATCATCCTTCAATGAAACACGCGGCACCCGTCAGGAAAGAAATGGGTGTCCGGACGATCTTCAACGTCCTGGGGCCATTGGCGAACCCTGCCAATGCGAACATGCAGTTGCTCGGTGTATACGATGTCGCGCTGGTGGATACGATGGCTGAAGTGTTGAATCAATTGCACATGGAACGGGCGCTTGTCTTCGGTGGAAATGATGGATTGGATGAAATCACTTTGACCACAACATCGGAAGTAGCGGAGCTCCGCGACGGCAAGGTCACCCACTTCACATTCGATCCGAAAGATTACGGCTTCGAGTACTGCACTAACGAAGATTTGGTGGGCGGCGAACCGGCTGAAAATGCCGCAATCGCCTTGGCTATCCTAAGTGGCGAAAAAGGGCCGAAGCGCGATACCGTACTGTTGAACGCCGGCATGGCCATTTATCTGGCCAACGACGATTATACGATCGCTGACGGCATCAAACGTGCAGCCGAACTCATCGACAGCGGAGCGGCACTGGGGAAATTAAAGCAATTTATCACTGCATCACAGGAGGCGACAAAATGATATTGGACGAGATCATAGTAGCGACAAAAATACGCGTGGAAAAAGCCAAACAGGCAATCCCATTGGAAGAAATGAAGCAAGCCGCCTTGGCGATGCCGATCAATCAGGATTTCCCATTCGAAAAGGCGCTGACCGGTGAAGGGATCCGTTTCATCTGCGAATGCAAGAAGGCATCTCCTTCGAAAGGCGTGATTGTGGAGGATTTCCCATACCTCGAAATCGCCAAGGCCTACGAAGAAGCAGGCGCATCCGCGCTATCGGTATTGACGGAGCCCGATTTTTTCCAAGGCGAAAACCGCTTCCTGACTGAGATAAAACAGGCAGTATCGCTTCCGGTCATCCGGAAAGATTTCATCATCGATGCCTATCAGATCTATGAGGCGAAGGTCATCGGCGCGGATGCCGTACTGTTGATTGCGACCATCCTGAACGAGGAAGAGTTGGATGCCTTCCAACGCTTGGCCCGCGAACTGGGGCTTTCTGCCCTGGTGGAGGCCCACACCGAAGAAGAACTTCTCAAAGCGTTGCGGACGAATCCGAAGATCGTCGGTGTCAATAACAGGGACTTGAAGACTTTCAAAGTGGACATCCAGCAGTCCATCAGGCTGCGTGCACTGGTGCCTGATGATATCCTTTTCGTGGCCGAAAGCGGCATTTCGGAAAGACAGCAAGTCATCGAATTGGAAGAGGGCAACGTCGATGCCATCCTGATCGGCGAAACGATGATGGTTTCTCCAGATAAAAAAGGCATGCTCGATCGCCTGCGGGGAATCGGCTGATGGTCAAGGTGAAGATCTGCGGCCTGAAGCGAGTAGAGGATGCTGAAATGCTGAACGAGCTGCGCCCGGATTTTGCAGGCTTCATTTTTGCTCCCAGCAAGCGCCAGATTTCGTTGGAGCAGGCGCTGCAAATCAGGGCAGCCTTGATTGATGCCATTCCGGCAGTAGGCGTCTTCGTCAACGAACCGATCGAAAACATCGTCGCAATCGTTGATAGCCGGGCAATCCAAATCGTGCAGCTCCACGGCGATGAGGATGACACTTATATAGAAGAGTTGGGCAAGCGGATCACGCTTCCGATCATCAAAGCTGTCGCGGTCAAGGATGCCGCTGATGTCAAGAAGGAATACGCTGCCGATATCCTCCTCTATGACACATACCAGAGCGGCGTGGCCGGCGGGACGGGAAAGACATTCAACTGGGATTTGCTGAAGGAAGCGACGCACCCATTCTTTCTGGCGGGAGGCCTGCATGCAGGCAACCTCGAAGCGGCTATCCGACAGGTGCAGCCATACGCAGTGGACATCTCGAGCGGCGTCGAAACGGACGGCGTGAAGGATTTTGAAAAAATCAGAGCAGTAATGGAAATCATTGGGAGGTCAATAAAATGAATAGTTATTTTGGAGCACATGGGGGACAGTTCATTCCCGAAACGTTGATGAACGCTTGTTTGGAACTATCGGAAGCTTTTTTCCGATTCAGTGAGGATCCGGAATTCAAAAAAGAATTGAACGATTTGTTGGACAACTACGCAGGCAGGCCATCCCGCCTCTATTTCGCGGAAAAGATGACGAAGAACCTCGGCGGAGCGAAAGTCTATCTGAAACGCGAAGACTTGAACCACACGGGCTCGCATAAGATAAACAATGCGCTTGGGCAAGTATTGTTGGCCAAGAAGATGGGCAAGAAACGGATCATCGCCGAGACCGGCGCCGGCCAGCATGGCGTGGCAACAGCTACAGCTGCTGCGCTTCTGGACATGGAGTGCGTCGTCTACATGGGCGAAGAGGACACCCAACGCCAAGCATTGAACGTGTTCCGGATGGAATTGTTGGGCACGAAAGTGATTCCCGTGACGAGCGGGACCGCCACCCTCAAGGACGCGGTCAACGAAGCGATGAAGGATTGGGCTTCCACGTTTGAAGAATCGCATTACTGCATCGGATCGGTCATGGGGCCGCATCCATTCCCGACCATGGTCCGCGATTTCCAGAAGATCATCGGAGAAGAGACCAAAGCCCAGATGGCTCAGGCGGAAGGCAGGCTGCCGGATGTCGTGATGGCTTGCGTCGGCGGCGGTTCGAATGCGATCGGGACTTTCTACGACTTCATCGGCGACGAAAGCGTACGGCTGATCGGCTGCGAAGCTGCCGGCAGAGGCATCCACACGCAAGACACGGCTGCGACAATCGCGACCGGGACACCAGGCATTTTCCACGGCATGAAATCCTATTTCTGCCAGGATGAATACGGCCAAATCGCCCCTGTTTACTCGATATCGGCTGGACTGGACTACCCGGGCATCGGGCCCGAGCATGCGGATCTCTATGACCGCGGCCGCGCCGAGTATGTTTCGGTGACGGATGACGAAGCTGTCGCCGCCTTCGAATACCTGGCGCGGATGGAAGGGATCATCCCGGCAATCGAAAGTTCACATGCGATCGCGCACGCCATGGATTTGGCGCCAACGTTGGATCCGGAAAAAATCATCGTCATCTGTTTGTCGGGCCGTGGCGACAAGGACGTCGCAGCAATCGCAAGATACAAGGGAGTGGACATCCATGAATAAAATCACAGCTGCCTTCAAGCACAAGGCATTCATACCTTTCGTGACGGCGGGGGATCCTGACCTGGAAACCACAAAGGAACTGATCAGGGAAATCGTTGCGAACGGAGCGGACATCGTCGAAATCGGCATCCCGTTCTCCGATCCGGTTGCGGAAGGTCCTGCCATCCAAAAGGCGGATGAGCGGGCTTTGGCGAACGGCATCAATACGGACGATATTTTCCAGATGGTCGCTGAATTGCGCACCGAAATCGCTACACCTTTTGTCTTCATGACCTACATCAACCCAGTGTTCGTCTACGGCATCGATAAATTCATGGCCCGCTGCAAAGAGACCGGCGTCGACGGCGTCATCATCCCGGATGTTCCGTTCGAGGAGAAGGGGTTCATCCAGGAAGCCTGCCGGGAACATGGCATCACCTACATTTCCATGGTGGCACCTTCTTCCGCTGAAAGGATCGCCATGATCGCCAAAGAAGCGGAAGGCTTCCTGTACGTCGTTTCTTCATTAGGAGTCACCGGCGTGCGCAGCGACATCACGACCGATATCGGCAGCATGCTGGCCGAAATCCGCAAAATCAGCGACATCCCTTGCGCCATCGGCTTCGGGATTTCCAACGCGCAACAAGCCAAAGCCATGAGCGAAGTCGGGGACGGCGTCATCATCGGTTCCGCAATCATCAACATCATGGAAAAATACGGGAAAGATTCGCCCAAACCGGTCGGAGCCTTCGTAGCGGAAATGGTGGAGGCCATCCGCAGCGGCGACTGAAGTCCTTAAACGTGAACTGCACCGCCTGTAGCAGTATAATGAAAGAAAAATACAGGCGGAAAGTGGTGACGGTGATGAGGAAAATCATTTTGATCCGGCATGGTGTAAGCGAGTGGAACTTGTTGAACCTGTTTACGGGCTGGACGGATGTCGACTTGAGTGAGCAGGGAGTTCTCGAAGCGAAAGAAGCCGGCCGAAAACTCAAGGAGGCTGGGGTTGAATTTGATTTGGCGTTTACGTCCGTGCTGAAGCGAGCGATCAAGACCTGCCATATTGTTTTGGAGGAAATGGATCAATTGTGGGTACCGGAAGTGAAAAGCTGGCGGCTCAATGAACGGCATTATGGCGATCTGCAGGGACTGAATAAACAGGAAACAGCCGAAAAATATGGAGAGGACCAAGTTCTGAAATGGCGCCGCTCCTACAACACCTTGCCGCCGTTGATGGATCCGGATAATCCTCAGTCGCCGGTCAAGGATCGCCGGTACGCCAACCTGCAGAAACGGATCATTCCGATGGGGGAAAATTTGGAGACCACTTTGGAACGTGTCATACCATTCTGGGAAGATCAGATCGCTCCGGCGGTTCTGGACCGAAAAACGGTACTGGTGGCGGCCCACGGGAACTCCTTGAGGGCATTGATCAAATATCTTGAAGAGATACCCGATGATGAGATCATGGCTTTGGAAATCCCTACCGGACAGCCGTTGGTATATGAGTTGAATGATGACCTGACGATCATCAGAAAATACTATCTATAATAAAAAAGATGCGGCCGGGAATCGGAATCCCGGCCGCATCTTTTGTTGCATCATTTTTCTTCAGCCAGCAATTGAAAGTTGAAGCGAACATCGCTGCTGGTCCCGTCCAGCAGATAGGATCTTTCCACAAAAGTAACCCGATCGGAATGGTCGATGAGGATCAGTGATGTGGAACGGGTGCCGTAGCGTTCCGTCTGGATGAAATTGGCGGAAACGGCACGCAAGATCGGCAAATCCAGCGGCAAATCAGGCAGTTGGTCATCCGGCGGGGGCGTCCGGTCCGCCATGATGCGGAAGATGGCCTCTTCGTCCAACTCGGATGAAGAAGCCAGTTCGGCCATTGCCGCTTTGGTGAGGGTGACTTTTGGCCATGGTGTATCGAGCGTGGCGTTGCTGACGGCATGGTTGCCTGTTTGAATGATGCTGATTTCGTCCAAAATATTGTTGTAATGATGGAGACTGTCGCTCGAACCGACGATCAGATTGAAGCCGTTGTAGTCGGTCCGCTGTTGCCTGACCTGGTCCAAATATTCGTTGGGGCCCATGCTGCCGGTCAAGTAATCCATCACGAGGTTGCCGCGGGACAGTTTTTTGTCGGATTCCTGATCGGTCGTCAAATAACTGTTGGTCACGGCGGCGATCCTGCCTTGTTTGGTGATCCCCAACCAGGTGCCGTGAGCGCTCAAGTCTTTCCCGGCAAGTATATTGGGATGATCCAGCCAGAAATGTGCAGGCAGCGACGGACGATCATATTGCTCGTCCCGATTGGCCACGAGCATCAA
>NZ_JBAWAZ010000119.1:0-2713 GCF_049589555.1 Trichococcus sp. | reverse complement strand
TAGAATAAAAACGTAGAACAGAAAGGTGGGCAAGACATGTCAGGCATCCAATGGCAGTATATCTTCAATCCGGAGTTGGCTCTCGACAGCCTCCCGTACGTCCTGAAAGGGATGGGCTATACACTTGGAATCGCGTTGACCAGCATGGTGAACGGCACGCTGCTTGGCTTTTTCCTTGCTCTCCTGCAGCTGGCCAAGTTGAAACCACTTCGCTGGCTGGCGCGGCTCTACATCTCCTTCATGAGGGGAACCCCTACTTTGGTCATTTTGTTCTTGCTCTACTTCGGCTTTCCGTTCATTGGCATCCAATTCACTGCCGTCACGGCGGCCATAATCGGCTTCAGCATGAGCTCGGCCGCCTACAGCGCGGAAATCATCCGCTCATCGTTGAATTCCGTCAACCACGGCCAATGGGAAGCGGCTTATGCGTTGGGGCTGAAGTGGTCGTTCATCATGCGGAAAGTGATCGTGCCGCAAGCGCTGCGGATCGCCATTCCGCCGATGAGCAACGTGCTTTTGGATCTGATCAAAGGCTCGTCTTTGGCGGCGATGATCACCGTTCCGGAAATGTTCCAGAACGCCAAGATCGTCGGCGGCCGCGAGTTCGACTACATGACCATGTATATCCTGGTCGCGCTCATCTACTGGGCAGTCTGCAGCGTCTTTGCTGCCTTCCAGACACGCATCGAGAAGAAATTATCTTTATATGTGGAATGACAAAAGAGGCGACCTCACATTTTTGAGTGAGGTTGCCTCTTTTTCAGTTTAATTCCTTGACTATTTCAGAGACTTTTTCCAAATTTTGTATTGTATTAGATTTTGAGCGGTTTATTTTTCTTCCGCCTTTGATTCTGACTATAGCTTTCCCTCTTGGACTTCGAATGGTCCCTTCAAATGCCCTTACTTCAGCAGAAGGCCTACAGTTTTCTGCTTTTTTATTGACTTCCAACTCTTTTTTGACCTCATCTGGCAACGCCATATAGATTAACATCTGTGAAGAACCCGATGCAGTAGATTTCCCTTGCTCCCATGACCTGATGGTGGATATGTTCATGTTAACGATCTCCGAAAACTCTTTTTGTGTAATCCCTAATACGGTTCTGAATAATTTATAAAAAATCTTTTTCTCAAATGCTCTGCCGGAATTCAGCAGTTTTATCAATGCTTTCTTGTTGCTGGATTCCTTCTGCTCCTCTACTTTGTTCTTTAAATCATAGTAGATGTAAAAAAATTTACATTCAGCTGATTTTTCAGGTGTGCCAAAAAGAAATTCTTTTAATTGCAACTCATCAATCGCGTAGTCTTTCATCAACTCTTCTCTGGAAACATCCAATGCCGCCATGAAATGTTGCATTTCCAAAGATTGTTTTCCAAAAGGAGCGTCGTACCTGCTCTTCTCGTCTTTAAAAGGCTTCAACTCAGTATATTGCTCAGAAGTAAGATGTTCCTTACCCATCAGTATCATCCCTTTCCAGTTGTTCGATCATATCTTGTATCTCTACGGAACCATCCAGAGCCAATGCCATCATATCCGTCTTATCAACATTTCTTGGCCCAGAGTAGCTCGACGGTGTAAAGGAAGGATTAGAATACGCCTTGTCAAATACGCCAACAACATATTTATTGTATGAATATTTTTCGCCAATCTCAACCATTTCCTGACCTAGCTGAAAAATGCCCCTTAAGATGATATCAGTGTCTCCAAAAATCTCTTGCTTAGCTCCCTTTAAACGCGAATTCAAATCCAGACGAAATTCATAGATACGATTTCCTGTTGAGAGTTGCTTATTGTTCAACTTTTGGATGATTCTTAGACTCATATCCACCTTATGTCCCCTAACACGAATAGCGATTGACTTATCTTTAGGAACTGTAAAATTATCCCACCAATCAAAATCATATCCATCAACTCCTCAGTGCATAGTATAGCAGCAACCTCGTATCACGTAATATTTATTATTACACAATATTATAAGGTACCCATTCTTATTAGTCAATAAAACCGTTTTTAGTCTCCGAACGACCTGAAATTGAATTTGTTCTCTAAAAAATGGTCTGCTAAAGGTAAAATACGCAAAAAGCAGGCTGTTACGGGCCTGCTTTTTGCGTATTCTGGAAGCCGGAGTCGGGGCCGGCTTCTTTATCTATCGTATTGCTCGGAATAACTAAGTCAGAAAAGCTTATTTGATCTTGTTTCTCAAGACCATCGGCAAAATCCCTTTGTTGCGGTAGTAGTCGATTTCAATTTCAGAATCCAGCCTTGCGATTGCCTGGAATGTTTTTTCCGTTCCATCCGCAGCTTGAGCTGTCACAGTGATCACTTCATTCGGTTTTACCTCATCCGTGATCGCAATCGCGTACTCTTCCAATCCTGTCAATCCTAACGTTTCCGCGTCTTCACCTTTCAGGAATTCCAGCGGAAGCGCACCCACCATGATCAGGTTGGAGCGGTGGATCCGTTCGAAACTTTTCGCGATGACCGCATCGACGCCCAAAAGTCTGGCGCCTTTTGCTGCCCAGTCACGGGAAGATCCCATCCCATAGTCGTCGCCGGCCAGGATGACCAAACCAGTGCCATCTTCTTTGTATTTCACGCTGGCATCGAAAATCGGCATGATTTCGTTGGTCGGGATGTATTTGGTGAACCCACCTTCCAAGCCATCCGCCAAAGCGTTTCTGAGACGGATATTCGAGAAGGTTCCGCGCATCATCA
>NZ_JBAWAZ010000118.1:0-5447 GCF_049589555.1 Trichococcus sp. | reverse complement strand
TCAGATCAGTGGCATCACAAAAGGTCAAGCTGCCCTAGACATCCTGATGGCTGAAAACCAATTCAACGAAGCACCTCCTGAAGGCATGGAATGGGTCATTTTTGATGTAACGATGAAATTGTTGGATGGGAATCAAGACACACCTTTCACGATACTGCCAAATTTTGAAATCGTGTCATCATCCGGTAGCGAAATTGCCCAAGATGCATACGCTAGCCTCGAGGGTAACGAATTCGGTTATACTGATATTTTTCCTGGAGCAGAAGCATCTGGACGTGTAGTTAAATATGCTCCAATAGGAGACAACTTCTTGATTTCTTATGATGAAAATTTTTCGGCGTCCTTCTATTTTAGTGCACAATAAAGGAAATGCTTATGACGGAATATGAAAAAATTAAAAAGATTGAAACATCTGTCGGTGGCTACTTTGGTGGTTATTACCAAGTGGGGGTTGATTTGGAGAATAATCTGGTCAGCTGGACTCATGGCGGCGAAGGCGAACTCGAAGAAACAGTTCATAGAACCATTCGATTAGCTACTGGGGGAAAATTCGTTGAACAGCTGGAAACATTAGATTTGTTGAATTGGGAAGCCGAATATGTAGATCAGGGTATCATGGATGGAACACAATGGCATATTGAAATAGTGATGGATGGCCATACAATTGCTAAACATGGAAGTAATGATTACCCTGAGCAATGGGGGGAATTCCGACAGGCTATCTCTAAGATCGCGAGAAAGCCATTCAGGTAAGTCTAAGATGTGAAACAAACATTCAACTATTTCCAGATCCATTCACTGGGATGACACACTAAAAATGAAGGACCTGTCTTAATATTAATATGTGAGGAGTATTTCATTATGAAAAAACTAAAGGAAAGGCTAGTGTCAATACTTGCTATAGGGTTTGTTTTGACAGCCGGATTGTTTATACTAAATAAAACTGAAATAATTTCCATCCAAACTAATAAAACCTCAGAAACAGCTTTAACGCAGGAAAAATTAGTGGAACTGTCAGAATTGGCAACATTAAAGTATGAATACAGTAATGTAATAATAAGCCGCACAGATAGGAGTATACCAGTGCCTGTATTTCCTGATTTTAATTTTGCAGAGGCAATCAAACTAATCGAATATTCTGGATATCTAAAGGCAGGAACAGATTTTTCTAAGGTTAAACAATCGTATGATGAAGTTTCCAAACGATTATTAGTCAAAGTCCCGAAATCCTATATACTCGATAATGTTGTTGAGACCGAAAAAACGAAAGTGGAAGATGTCAAAGGAAATATATTTTCGGATTATCCCACTCAGACCATCATTGACGAAATAAATGCTCATAAAAAACAACTTGAAGAAGAAAAAATTAGCAATGGCTTTTTGGAAGAGGCAGACAAAAGAGCAGAGTTATTGTTGATTTCTCATTATAGCTCCAATGGTTACGATGATGTTATAATTGAGTTCTATTAAAATTATTACTGGTGAGAATCACCGCCGAGAGGGTTCATTTTTTAATGCTGTAATCAGCTATGTCAACTTATGCTGAAAAACCACACAAAGAGGGACTGCCTCAAAGTCGATTTCAAATGACCTTGAGACAGCCCCTCCTTTTTTGTTATCGGATTTAGTTATCTTCCGAATGGCGTTCGCTGACCTGGAACTCGTCAGCATTCTCGAACATGTATTTCACCATGTCTGCATCATACGGTTCGTCATAGGTTTTATCATCGTCGAAGTGGAGGCCATGCTGGAATTCTTCATAGTCGGAATCGTAGCTGTCATCCAGCCTTATTCCCCTCCAGTATAACGCTTAGAATCGACGCTCTTAAATATATAAGGATGCGCTGCCCGAAGCTAATTAACGGTTTTTGAGTAAAGGATTCGTAAAGCGGAGAATGTCGCGCGCCGCAGTAACGGTTGACTCTTTCGGTATGATACAATTTGAGCAAAGAGGAAAAGTGAAAAGGTGTTGAAATCCGTCAGATCGTCCAAACTGTGCCAAGAAGAAAATAATATGGAATGGCCGCAACAGTACTTGATGTCGTTTGTGTGGCTGTGACTTACAAATGAAAGCGCTTGTTGATTTGCGGGTTTCTTTCGGAAAAGGAGTGGATTATTTGTGATTACGTTAAACGAGCTCGGTTTTATCCGGGCAGGAGTAGCCGTTCCAAAACTTCAGGTTGCGGATCCAACGTTCAATTGTCGGCAAATATTGGATTTAAGCTTTAAAGCCGCTTCTCAAAAGGTCAACGTGCTTCTGTTCCCTGAACTCAGTATCACGGGCTACAGCAGCGGGGATTTGTTCCATCAGCGTCTGTTGCTGGAGGCGGCCGAGAAAGAGTTGACGGAATTGCTGCAGGGGACAAAATCTCTTGAAATGGTGATTGCGGCAGGGATGCCTGTGCGGGCAGACAATCAACTGTTCAATTGCGCTGTCGTTTTCTTCAAAGGCAGAATATTAGGCATCGTCCCCAAAACCTTTATCCCTAACTACAATGAATTTTATGAGAAACGTTGGTTTTCTTCATCCGTTCACCGCATTTCCGACAAAATCAGCCTCTGTGGGCAAGAGGTCCCGTTTTGCGAGAATCTGTTGTTCAAAGATGCCGGTTCGGAGTTGGTGATCGGTGTGGAAATTTGCGAAGATCTATGGGTTCCGATTCCACCCAGTTCCAACCATGCGCTGAACGGGGCCAACCTGCTCCTCAACCTATCGGCCAGCAATGAAGTGGTGGGCAAGGCAGCCTACCGAAAAAGTCTGGTGGCGGGGCAGTCCGCGAAATGTATCGCAGCATATCTATACGCCTCGTCTGGCTCCAGCGAGTCTACCACCGATCTGGTTTTTGGCGGGCATGCCATCATCGCAGAAAACGGAACCTTGCTGCAAGAAGACAGGATGAACCTACAGGAAACCCTGCTCATCCAGGATATCGATATCGAGCGTCTCATGAATGACCGCAGAAAAATCAATTCCTTCATGGGCAATGTGGAACGCCATGACTATCAAACCGTCATTTTCCAGCTACATCACGCGGCAGCAGCTCCGGAAGCGGAAAATGAAACGACTGACTTCCGCCGCAAGGTTGACCCTAAACCTTTTGTCCCGGCAGAAAAACAGACTCGTGAGCAGTCGTGTTCCGACATATTCACCATTCAAGCAACCGGATTGGCCCAACGTTTGAATAAGACAGGCATCAAGAAGGCGGTGTTGGGGATTTCCGGTGGCCTCGATTCCACCTTAGCCCTTCTGGTGACCTATCATGCGTATAAGCAGCTTCAGCGCCCAGCCAAAGATATCATCGGGGTCACCATGCCGGGATTCGGGACATCCAATCGCACCTACGCTAATGCCGCATCACTGATGCAGGCGTTGGGGATCACGACTAAAGACATATCCATCCGGGACGCCTGCATCCAGCACATGGAGGATATCGGCCATGATCCAAATGAAAAGGATATCACCTACGAGAATCTCCAAGCGAGGGAGCGGACCCAAATTTTAATGGATATCGCCAACCAGGAAGCAGGGCTGGTGGTCGGTACAGGCGATTTGTCGGAGTTGGCATTGGGTTGGTGCACGTATAATGGCGATCATATGAGCATGTACGGCGTCAACGCCAGCATACCAAAGACCTTGGTTAAATATTTAGTAGCATGGTTTGCGGAATCGGCTGAGCCCAATATCAAAAAGGTACTGGAAGATATTCTCAATACGCCGATCAGTCCCGAATTGCTTCCGCTGGATGAGTCCGGGAACATCCAGCAGATGACGGAAAAGGTTATAGGCTCCTATGATCTGCACGACTTTTTCCTTTATTATGTCCTGCGGTTCGGCTTCAACCCCGCCAAGATCATTTTCCTGGCTGAGCACGCCTTTGAGGACAGCGATAGGCAAACGATCATCAATCAACTCCGGGTGTTCTACAAACGTTTCTTCACCCAACAATTCAAACGCTCCTGCATGCCGGACGGCGTGAAAGTAGGTTCGGTCAGTCTTTCCCCCCGAGGTGATTGGCGCATGCCGAGTGATGCCAGCTATGAACTTTGGCTGAGTGAATTGGAGCGGATTGTGTAACATAATAGGACTATGCTGGCCGTCTCTGGATCCGGAGATACAAAGAAGACGCGAAAGGCTGAAACCTATTCTATAAGCAGAATTATTGGAAAGGAAATCAGTGAATCCGATGAAAAATAATAATGTCAACGTTCTGCATATCCTCTCATTCTTGATCATCATTTTAAGTGTGGTGGCTACTGCCACGGGGCTTTTCTATACAACAGGTGGAGCGCCTTTCGACATCATCAACCAGTATGGCGATAGCGTCAAAATGTACGGGGATGGCATCTATGCCCACGATTCCTTTTTCAGGGTACCCATCTTCAAAGGGACCGACTTAACCATTCTTGTGGTGGGGGTCCCGATGCTGGCTGCAGCAACGCTGTTGGACTTGAAAAAGAAGACTGTGAAGCGACGAATCCTACTGGCCTCCGTGATAGCTCTATTCCTCTACTATGCTTCAAACATTGCGTTTGGCGTGGCCTATAATTCTCTCCACTTGGTGTATATCGCCCTTTTTTCATCATCGCTCTTTGCCTTGATCATTGCGATGAGCGGCATGGATTATTCAGAGTTGGAAAAGTCCATCACGAACGTACTTCCATATAAGGGGATTTATGCTTTCCTGGCGGTGACGGGTATCGCACTTTTCATTGCCTGGCTGCCCGATATCATCAGCGCCTTGCTGGCCGGCCGTGCCTTGGCGATGATCGAGGTCTATACGACGGAACCAACCTATGTTTTGGACATGGGCATCATCAGCCCACTGGCATTCAGCTGTTTATTTCTCCCGCGCAAGAGGGAGGGACTGGGCTATATGCTTCTTTCGATTTTGCTGATCATATGCATGGTCATGGGGATAATGTTGCCTGTCCAGACGGTGTTCCAAGTTGCGGCAGGAATAGCGATTCCTTTGCCGGTCCTGATCACAAAAATCGGCATTTTTGTGGTTTTAGCAGTGTTCGCCGCCTATTTCGAAATCCGGTTCATGAGGATATTGCAGCAACGATAAGGCTTCCAGAGACAGTAGTAAATCTATGTTCCTTCTATGGATGAAAAACAAAAAAGAACGTGGGGCCATCGAGGCAACCACGTTCTTTTCTCGAATTATTTGTCTTCCGAATGGCGTTCGCCAACCTGAAAATCATCAGCTTGCTCAAACATGTATTTAACTGTGATGGCATCTTCGCCTGTGAGCTGTTTGAAATCATCAGTGAAGTTGTCCATCTTGCCTAAGCGAATCGCTTCGCCGAAAGTGACCATGCCTTCAGACGAGAAGGGTGCTTCGGAGTCTTTTTTGAATGCACCTTCTGTTGTTCTCGGCACGCCCATTGCGTCGAAGATGGCGTAGTTTGCTTCATCGGAGATGGCTTGATAGCTGACATTGTTG
>NZ_JBAWAZ010000117.1:0-2176 GCF_049589555.1 Trichococcus sp. | reverse complement strand
CGAGGATTGCTATATACGAACATCCAGCTGCTTAATGTATCTGCAACTTCTCCTTCAACACTTCCGTCAATGTTTGCGAAAAATTGATGCCTTCTTTTTCCGCGAGAGCATTGACGTAATTCGGAATCGTCAAAGTTTTCTTGATCATTTTCGTATTTTCCTTGAGCCTTGCCACTTCGAGATTTGCTTCGATCGGAATCAACAAATCTCCCTTAGAAGTAGAAAATTCATCATATTCGGATGCCGGAGGAAAAGCTTCTTTTTCATCCTCAAGCCAAAGCAGATAACCTTCCAAAGCATCTTTTGCCATGTGGAGGGCATCGGACATGTCATCTCCGCTGGTGAACAGCTCCGGTAAATCCGGAAACGATATATTGAATTGCGTTCCTTCGGGATTAAAAATCGCATAATACAATACCATAAGGATACTTCCTTTCTATTTTTGAATAAATTAAGAAGGCGAGGGGTTACTTCAACCCCGCTTGCTTGAGGATGCTGTGCACTGTACCTTTTGGTAAATCCTTTTTTGGATGCGGTACTGTAACGCGCCCAGGTTTTAGTAGGTGTCTAAATTGGTGGTGACTGCCTCTTATATTAACTAATACCCAACCGTCACTCATGATTATCGAAATCAATTCCCTTGAGTCCATAGTAAGCCTCTTTCTTCATACGTAATATAGTACGTATTTTTGTTGTTGTCAAATAGAACCTACCATAAACATACGAAGTTCACTTCGAATAGATACAGGGTGTGAAGAAGTATCGCTAAATCACGGTTGCCGATTTTTCATCAATGAGCACGCTGGCTCAAATGATTGTACCAGTCGAGAGGAATGGTAGCGACTCGTAATGTATTAGCGCCTGCTCATACGGTCCGAATCTGCCAAAAAAAGAACCTCTACAAGAAATGCATGCATAATAGCATTTCTTGTGAGGTTCTCCTTAACATTATCTGGTACTTTTTCTCTTAATCAGCCGGCACAAATTGGCTCAGCGCTTCTTCTTGTTCCGCAAGTGTCCGTGTGTAATAGCGGAAACCTTTGTCCAGTTGGCGGATTTCGTTCATTTCTTCCTCAGTCAATTCAAAATCGAAAATGTCGATGTTCTCTTTGATGTGCACTGGATTTGATGATTTAGGGAAAACAATGATGCCTTCCTGTATATGCCAGCGCAGGATGATCTGGGCGTTCGTTTTCCCGTATTTTTCTGCCAATTTCGTGAAAACGGGCTCTTCGATAAGAGCCGCATCCCCATGTCCCAGCGGATACCAGCTTTCAATGACTGTGTTATAAGGGGCGATCCGTTTCTTCAGATCATTTTGTTGATAGTAAGGGTGGCATTCGACCTGTAAAACAGATGGATTGATCGTTGCGGCAGCGAGTACTTCTTCCAAACGTTCGGATTCGAAATTGCTCAAACCGATGCTCTTCACTTTACCTTCAGCGACAGCTTTTTCCATATCTTTCCAAGCACCCAGATAGTCACCAAATTGTTGATGCAGCAACAAAAGGTCGATGTATTCCGTCTGCAGACGCTCCAGCATTTTGTCGATGGCTTTTGCCGTCTTGCCTTCGCCGTATTCGCTTGGCCACAGTTTCGTCGTGATCCAGATTTCTTCTCTCGGAATGCCGCTCTCTTTCACCGCTTGCCCAACTCCGCGCTCGTTTTGGTAAGCATGCGCGGTATCGATGTGGCGATAGCCTAATTTGAAGGCTTCCAAACAAGCTTCTTTAGTTTTCTCATCTCCCGGAATCTGGAAGACACCCAGTCCGAATTGCGGGATTTTGTTTCCGTCGTTCAACGTGATATACGTTTGTTCCATAGTATTTTCCTCCATCACTTTATTTGGTAAGTCTACTTTAAACCTTGGAGTGCACTCCAAGTCAAATGTTATCCTGTTTTTTTCAATGTTTTTTATCCAAAGAAATCAAGCAGTTGAAGGAAACTTCTGTCGATGTTCCAAAGTTAAAATCTCCCCAGCCAGTCGAAATAGGCCTATAAAAATTAACCCATCATTCAGTTTTTTCTTTGAAGATGATAGGTTTGTTGCGAATTCTTAGCATTTCTTGTCAACGCTTTTTGCCAATGAATCCTACAACAAAGCCAAATCAGAGTTGAATTTTACGTTCTTATCATGTAATGTGACGAGTGTGTTCTCATTTTGTGAACAAACGAG
>NZ_JBAWAZ010000116.1:0-8167 GCF_049589555.1 Trichococcus sp. | reverse complement strand
GCTTAAGCTAGATTGACTCGCTTATATTACTACTAATTTTTATCTTCAGAATGAATTATTAGTCAATTTAGTGTAAGATAATCTTATGGAAAACGCTTACATGGTTGTGTCGTGCAGCAGAGTTTTTGCAGGAACAGGAGCGAAGTACATAATTAATAAAATCACAAAAAGATTTTTTCAAAGCTGGTTCCAAAGAAAAGAATGGATGTGATCGGATTGGAAAAAGGAAAGAAAGTGCTTTTTACTGAGACCGTTCTGCGCGATGCGCATCAAAGCTTGATGGCGACACGCATGTCTACGGCCGACATGCTCCCTATCGTGGAGAAAATGGATGAAGCCGGGTATTACGCGCTCGAGTGCTGGGGCGGCGCCACCTATGATGCGGCCATCCGTTTTCTGCATGAAGATCCGTGGGAAAGACTGCGGCAAATCCGCAAGCGCGCTCCCCATGCGAAACTGCAGATGCTTCTTCGGGGACAGAATCTGATCGGGTACCGCCACTATGCGGATGATATCGTGGATCGTTTTGTCGGCAAAGCAGTCGAGAACGGCATCGATATTTTTAGGATTTTTGATGCCTTGAATGATACGAGAAACTTGAAAGCATCGCTGGAAGCCGTCAAAAAATATGGCGCCCACGCGCAACTGACGATCTGTTATACCATCAGTGATGTCCACACCATCCCATTTTACACAGATTTGGCCAAGGAGCTTACTGAAATGGGTGCGGACTCGATCTGCATCAAGGATATGGCCGGCATATTGACGCCGAAAGTAGCCAAAGAGCTGATTCCGGCCATCAAAGCTCTGATCGATGTGCCGTTGAATATCCACACGCATGCCACCAGCGGCGTTTCGCAGATGACCTATATGGCCGCTATCGAAGCGGGTGCGGACATCATCGACTGTGCCATTTCCCCTTTTGCGGAAGGGACGAGTCAACCGCCTACAGAATCGATGGCGCTGGTGTTGGAGGAACTGGGTTACAGTACGGGCTTGGACATCGCTAAATTGGAAGAGATTGCGGATTATTTCAAACCGATCCGCGATAAGTACATCGCTTCAGGTGTGCTCGATCCGAAAATGCTGTCGGTCGATCCCAAAGCACTGATCTATCAAGTGCCGGGTGGGATGCTGTCGAACTTGAATTCGCAACTCAAGCAGGCAAAGGCCAGCGATAAGTACGAGGCAGTGTTGCGGGAGGTGCCCCGTGTCAGAGCGGACTTAGGCTTTCCACCATTGGTCACACCGATGAGCCAAATGGTCGGTACGCAGGCCGTTTTCAATGTTCTGACGGGAGAACGCTACAAAATGGTCCCGAATGAAGTGAAGGATTACCTGCACGGGAAATATGGGAAGACACCGGTTCCGGTGGATGACGCGTTCAGACGCAGCATCATCGGGGATGATGCGGTCATCACGGATCGCCCGGCAGATCATCTGGAGCCGGAGTTCGACAGATTGAAGGCTGAGTTGGGTGACCTGGCGCGCACTGATGAAGACGTGTTGACTTATGCCTTGTTCCCTCAAGTCGGCAAAGCTTATCTGCAGGAAGTCTACTATCCAACCATTCCAGAGGAACAAGCAGAAATCAAAGCGCCATCTCCAGGCGAGACGACGGAAGCAGTGATTCGCATCCAAGCCCGCTATCGCAGTTAAAAGGAAGAGGTGAAGGAAATGGAAACATTCAATTTAGCAGATGGTCTGATTGTCACAGTTGTTGCGATGATCGTTGTTTTTGCCGTATTGGCCGCTCTATGGTTCTTGGTTGAGCTAGTTCATAAGTTAGTTGGAGAACCTGCAGGGGTAGCTTCTGCACCGATTCACCAGCAAGATGATGTACAGCCCGTTGTGCAGGAGCCGGGTGTGGATGAACAACGCGCCAAAGCAGCGGCAATCACGGCATTGATCGCCGCCTATGAAGCACATCCGGCCAAGAAGTTCGAGATCGTTGATGTGACGCGCGTCAAATGAATTTTCACTCGTTAATCGTAAAGGGAGGATTTATTATGAAGAAGTATGAAATCGAAATCGACGGGCAAGTTTATCATGTCAAGGTGAGGGAGTTGCCGGATGATGCAGTCATGACAGAGCAACCTAAGGCGGACAGCGGCAGAAATATTGCTGATGCTGCATCCGAAACGGAAGGAAAAACAATGTTGGCGCCGCTGGCCGGAACCATATTGCGCATCCTCGTCAAAGAGGGGCAAAAAGTCAAAAAAGGCGAAAATTTAATCATCCTCGAAGCCATGAAAATGGAGAATGAAATCGTTGCGGATGAGGATGGCATCATCAGACGTATTTGGGTGAAAGAAAATGATAGTGTCGAATCCGACCAACCGTTGTTGATTCTCTAGAAGAGGAGGGATTCTTATGATCCAAGCTTTGACGGATCTGATCCGGATGTCCGGATTGGTTAATCTTACGTATAAAGAAATCATTATGATCATCATTGCCTGCATTTTCCTTTATTTGGCCATCAAAAAGGGGTATGAGCCGTACTTGCTGCTTCCGATTGCGTTCGGCATCCTGTTGGTGAATCTGCCGTTGGCCGGATTGATGACGCCGCCTACCGAAAGCGAACCGGGAGGACTGATTTATTACCTCTACCAAGGAACGAATCTGGGCATCTATCCGCCGCTGATTTTCCTCTGTCTGGGGGCAGCGACTGATTTTGGGCCTCTTATCGCCAATCCGAAAACGTTGTTGTTGGGCGGGGCAGCGCAGTTCGGCATCTTTGCGGCATTCTTCGGAGCCTTGGCCTTGGGAATGACGCCACAGGAAGCGGCCTCCGTCGGCATCATCGGTGGAGCGGACGGACCGACTGCCATCTATTTGACGACAAAATTGGCCAACCATCTCTTATCGGTCATCGCCCTGGCGGCCTATTCCTATATGGCCTTGGTTCCCCTCATCCAGCCGCCGATCATGCGCTTGCTGACGACTGAAAAAGAACGGCAGACTGTCATGAAGCAGATGCGCGTAGTGTCCAAGAACGAGCGTATCCTGTTCCCAATCGTTACCACCATTTTCGTCAGCTTGGTCGTCCCATCAGCCACAGCGCTAGTGGGGATGCTGATGCTGGGTAATTTGATCCGGGAAAGCGGTCAAGTTCCGAAACTGACAGAAACGCTGCAGAATGCCATGATGTATACCATCACCGTCATCTTGGGCGTAACTGTTGGAGCCAAGGCGAACGGTGAGCTCTTTCTTTCACTGATCACTATAAAAATCATCATATTGGGGCTGTTCGCCTTTGCTGTAGGGACTGCAGCCGGCGTACTGATGGGAAAACTGATGTACAAACTGACGAACGGTAAAGTGAATCCGTTGATCGGAGCAGCCGGTGTTTCAGCCGTACCGATGGCTGCGCGGGTTGTGCAGAAGGAAGGCATCAAATACAATCCTTCCAACTATTTGCTGATGCATGCGATGGGGCCTAATGTGGCAGGTGTCATCGGGTCGGCTGTCGCGGCCGGTGTCTTGTTGGCGTTCTTCGGCTGAGTGCAGACTATTTTAATCATCTCCTTCTGATTTTTCATGTCAGAAGGGGATTTTTTATTGTTTCGAGGCCACTCGATTGCTAAATCCATCTGTTCTACACATGAAGGATGTATAATGAAGGCAACAAAAGAGTCAGAAATGGAGGGCGAATTATAATGAGCAGGAGAACATCATTGATTGTCGCTTTGGTCGTTTCACTAACTTTATTACTGTTTGTATCAGTCAATCTTTTTTCGACGTTTTTTAATAGCGGGGAAAGCCGGACGTCTGTGACAACTATTGATACAGATTCGAGAAGCACAGGGAATGTCATCGGGATGGGACAAATGATGGGGGCAGACCGGGCTACCGTCCTGGATGAAAGCGGGCAGGAAATGACTGCACTGCGGTTGCCGGAACTGTTGGAGCCGGATTCCGAATCCGCTAGCGAAATCACCTACACGGTCACAGCGCAAGCGGGGGAAACTGCCTTTCTGGAAGGGGAAACGACGCAAACGCTCGGATACAACGGTTCCTATCTTGGCCCGGTTTTGGTCGTGCATGAAGGCCAAGAGGTGCATATCAAGACCAAGAACCGGTTGTCCGAACCAACCTCATTCCATTGGCATGGACTGAAGCTCCCTTCCGATATGGATGGCGGGCCGCATCATCCGGTCGGACCAAATGAAACGATGCAAGTGGATTTCACGGTCAACCAGGAGGCGGCGACATTGTGGTTCCACCCGCATGCCTTGGGAACGACCGCTGAACAAGTCTATGCCGGTCTGGCCGGATTGATCTTCATCGAAGACGATAATTCCGACCAGCTTGATTTGCCGAAGGACTATGGGGTGAATGACTTCCCTTTGATTATCCAGGATCGTACCTTTGATGCGGATAACCAATTCGATTACGCAGGCACGTACGATCCCGACGGTACCTATGGTGATACCTTGCTGATCAACGGGACCATCAATCCCTACGTTGAGGTGAAAAATGAACAGATACGCCTGCGTTTGGTGAATGGTTCGAATGCCCGCAATTACACGTTCGGATTGGGAAATGAAGCGGTGTTCCATCAGATTGCCAGCGACGGCGGCTTTCTTGAGCAGCCCGTTGCGTTGACATCTGTGACATTGACACCCGGAGAACGGGCGGAAATCATCGTGGACCTGAGCGAATACGTTGAAGGGGACACCGTGAAACTGATGGACGGGGATGTAACCGTCCTTTCCTTGAATGTCACGGAGGAGACGGAAGTACAGACCACGCTTCCGGAAACCTTGAATGAAATTCCTGAATTGACGACGGAGGGAGCGGCTGTCCAACAGTTCACGCTGAGCGGCATGTCCTTCATGGTCAACATCAACGGCAATCAGTTCGACATGGATCGGATCGACGTCGAACAGAGCCTAAATGAAACAGTCATCTGGGAAGTCCATAATGCGCAGGATATGATGGGCAGCATGGTTCATCCTTTCCACATCCATGGCGTCCAATTCCAGGTGCTCTCGCGTGATGGAGTAGAGCCGCCGCAGAACGAGCAAGGCTGGAAGGACACTATCGCCGTTTATCCCGGCGAAACGGTCCGGCTGGCGGTGACTTTTTCTGAGAAGGGAGTCTTCATGTATCATTGCCACATTTTGGAGCATGAGGATAATGGCATGATGGCTCAGGTCAGTGTACAATAAAAATCAGGGAAATAAGATGGAGATTGAATGCCTATCTGGCCGCAAAACGAGGGACAGCCACAAAAATGTGACTGTCCCTCGTTTTGTATTTATGCTGGATTACAAAAGTTTCTTCTTGCGATCGAACTCTTCCTCGGTGATGTTTCCTTTAGCCAATTCCTTCTTCAGGATATCCAAAGCGGACTCGTCCGTTGAAGAAACTTTGCCTGATCTATCGTTCAAAAGCCTGGTTGCCAAGTAAATGACGAGTATGATCAAAGCAATCCAGAAAATCCACATAAACATCATGCCGCCCATACCAAAACCTCCAAAATATTGTAAGCATCTGCCAAACATGCAAAAGCCCCCTTTTTTCTCTTATGCAACCATTGTAACGCTGGACTGTGTAGATTGGATGTAGTTTTTTTGTCGGTTGCGGTGAATGTTTAAAAGCGCATTCAATCTATCTTAAGCAGACGGGCATTGACCGCGCAGATGATGGTGCTGATCGACATGACGGCTGCCCCGATGGCCGGTGTGATAAGCAAGCCCTGATTGGCCAATACGCCTGCAGCCAGCGGGATGGCGATCACATTATAGCCGACAGCCCAAATCAGATTCTCGACCATCTTGCGGTAAGTGGCTTTCGAAAGGGCGATGATGGTCAATACGTCTTTCGGATTGCTGTCCACCAGGATGACGTCGGCTGTTTCGATTGCGACATCCGTTCCGGCGCCGATGGCAATGCCAAGATCAGCTTCCGCCAGAGCGGGCGCATCATTGACGCCATCCCCGACCATCGCGACTTTTTTGTTTCCGGCTTTCAGTGCAGCGATGTGTTTCGATTTCTCAGCAGGCAAAACTTCCGCAAATACGTGAGCCAGCCCTAACTGCTCGCCCACGTATTGCGCGGCGCGGCTATTGTCGCCTGTCAGCATGATGGCTTCAATGCCTTGCTCCTTCAGGACAGCCACGACTTCGCGCGAGGACGAACGGATGATATCAGCGCTGGCGATCATCCCCTGCAGCAGGATGTTTTCCTTGAGGACGAAGACCACTGTTTTACCTTGCTGAGCCAAATCGGCGAATGTCTCCTTGTCGTAAGTGATGCCGCGTTCGTCCATGGTGCCGGGGCTGACGACAGCGACCTGTATGCCGTCCACGGTGACCTGCAGACCTTGACCAGTAATGTTTTGATAATCAGTTACCGGCAAAAGGGTGATAGCCTCTGCCTCCCCTTTGCGGACGATTCCTTTTGCGATCGGGTGTTCAGATTGACTCTCGGCAGAATAGGCCAAGGTCAGCAATTCCTTCTCGGAGACCCCGGCCGCGGGAAGGATGTCGGTCACGCCGAAATTGCCTTCCGTCAGGGTGCCGGTCTTGTCGAAAACGATCCGATCCACGTTGCGTGCCTCCTCGAATTGGGTCCGGTTGCGGATCAGCAAACCGTTTCTAGCCGCAAGCGAAGTGGATACCGCATTCACCAAAGGGACAGCCAACCCGAGTGCGTGGGGGCAGGCGATGACGAGTACCGTCACCATCCGCTCCAATGCGAAGGCTAGGTCTGCCGCGAAGATCCAATAAAGGAAAGTCAGGGCGCCGGCGATGACAGCGATATAGAACAGCCAGCCAGCCGCCTTTTCGGCCAAACCCTGCGACTTGGATTTTTGTTGCTGGGCTTCCTTAACCATGTTGATGACCTGAGCCAAGTAGGTTTCATTCCCGACTTTTTCCACAGTCAGCTTCAGGACGCCTGACCCGTTGATGGAGCCTCCGATGGCCTGCATACCAGGTTGTTTTTCGACGGGCACAGATTCGCCCGTCAGCATCGATTCGTCAACCGTTGAGAGGCCTTCGTAGATTTTTCCGTCCAAAGGGATTTTTTCGCCGGGTTTGACGAGGATGCGTTCACCCGGAACGAGGGCTTCAATCGACACTTCATCGACATTGCCAGCCGCGTCCAACCGGTGGGCTTCCTTCGGCATCAGTTTGATGAGTTCTTCCAGCGCTTTGGATGCCCCCATCTGGGATTTCATCTCGATCCAGTGGCCTAGCAGCATAATCAGTATCAAGGTAGCCAGTTCGAAATAAAAGTCCGAGCCCTCTATGAGGAAGGCCGTGAAGGTGCTGTAGATATAGGCGGAAACGATCGCCAAGGAAATCAGCATCATCATGCCGAGCGACCGGTTCTTCCATTCCTCCCAAGCGCCCTCCAGAAACGGTTTGCCGCCGTAGAAGAAGATGACGGTGGATAAGCCAAAGACGATGAAATTCGCTCCCGGGAATTCGAAGTGGTAACTGAAGAGCATCATGATCATTGGGGATAGCAGGGTTACTGGAATCGTCAGAAGCAACACGATCCAAAAACGTTTCCTGTAATCTTCCACCATCTGTTCGTGGTGACCGGCATGCCCTGTGGTGCCATGTCCAGCTTCACCATGGTCCATGTGCTGTTCATGTTGTTCGTGACCATGGGAAGCGGCCAGGTTCGGTTCGTGTTCTTGTGCACCGACGTGATCATGTGCTACGTGCTTTTCTGGTTTGGGTTCGGCAGCAACCGGCTGTGGCGGGGCCATATGATGCCCAGAATGGTCGTGACCGGCGTGCGGGTCGATTGCTTTTGGAGCCTCCGGAGTGTGGTCTGTGTGCGTGTGCTCCGTATGTTTGTGTTCATCCATTATGGATCCTCCTTCGTTTCAAAACGTCCAAACAATCCAATATCTATAAATGACTGCAGTAACAATCCATTTATTGTGCTTGAGGCGGGAGTCGGAAATTTTGGATAAAATAATTAGGGATGAAGGTTCTTCATGCTTATCATAGCAGAATTTAGTGCTTGGAAGGTAACGGTTTCATTTCTCCGCTCATTCAGGTAAAATGGAAATTATAAACCGCTATCATGAAAGGGATGAAGGACTTTGACAGAATTGAAATTTCCAGAAAACTTCCTATGGGGTGGCGCTACCGCTGCCAACCAATACGAAGGAGCTTATGACGCGGACGGCAAAGGCTTG
>NZ_JBAWAZ010000115.1:0-3250 GCF_049589555.1 Trichococcus sp. | reverse complement strand
CTAAAATGAAATAAAATCAAGTATAACGAAAGGTGATTGTGATGGAAAATCCTACAAAATCACGGACAATGAAAAAACGCGATAAGACCCATCAGGATATCCTCGCCGTTGCGGCTGAACTCATCAGTGCAAAAGGATCGCTTAGTGTCAGTCTGGAGGAAATCTCATCGCAGGCGGATGTTGCAAGAAAGACGATATACAATCATTTTGAGAACAAAGAAGCGCTCATCAATGAATTGTTCACACCCCTCTGTGATCATGCCAGAGCCTACCTTAACCGCTTTGATCAGGAACAAACGCTCACTCTCGATCATATATGGGATTATTGCCTGGACCTGTGGGAACAAGAGGATTATCACGCCATGGTACTCTATCAAGTGAGTCCGGAAGACTATCCAAATCTCTCCGTAATCAAGGATAGCTTCATTTTTATGTTCAAAAAATTGATGGAACGCATTCCGGAATGCAGCAGCCGGTCAGATGAAGAACGCACGCAAGCGGCAAATTGCATCTACCTGACCTATTTGCCACTCCTTCAGGTTCTTGAAGAACGGAAAAACTACCAAAAAGCGTTCCGGTTGGCAATGACAGGATTGACCCGCGGAATTTTATTGACCGACTAAAAATTCTAGGGGTAATCATTTCGAGAACAAAGAGAGAGTGGGACAAAAAGTGATTTGGGTCTGCTTTTTGGAACATTTTTATGATTAATTGTCAGGAAATAAAAGAGAGGCTTGGACTTTTGTCCCGGCCTCTCTTCGTATTATAATTAGTTTTTGAATGAATGGATTGGTGCCGGACTGCGTCCGCCACGATTGATGAAGTCAGCAGAGCTTTCTTTGTGGACCGGCATTACAGGAGCGCGTCCCAGTAATCCACCAAATTCAACGAAGTCGCCTACTTCACAGCCGATTGCCGGAATCACCCGCACAGCAGTTGTTTTGTGGTTTTGAACACCGATTGCGGCTTCATCAGCGATCATGGCCGCGATTGTCGTCGCAGGAGTGTCACCAGGGATGGCGATCATGTCCAAACCAACAGAACAGATGGCAGTCATCGCCAGCAACATGTCCAAACTGATTTGGTTTGCTGCCGCAGCATCAATCATGCGGTGGTCTTCCGATACGGGAATGAACGAACCCGAAAGTCCGCCGACATGGCTGCATGCCATTACGCCACCCTTTTTGACTGCATCATTCAATACAGCTAGCGCAGCGACTGTTCCGTGCGTACCGACTACACCCAAACCAAATTCTTCAAGGATTTCACCGACCGAGTCGCCGACTGCAGGTGTCGGAGCCAATGCCAAGTCGACGATGCCGAATGGCACGCCCAATTTTTGGGAAGCGATGTTCCCGACCAATTGACCCATGCGGGTAATCTGGAAGGCTGCTTTCTTGATTGTATCGGCAACGATGTCCATCGGTTCGCCTTTTACTTTTTCCAAAGCACGTTTGACGACACCAGGACCGGAGATTCCGACGTGGATTTCGCAATCCGCTTCCTCAACGCCATGATAAGCGCCTGCCATAAAGGGATTGTCGCCTACTGAGTTTGCGAATACTACTAATTTCGCACAACCGAATCCGTGTTGTTCAGCTGTTTTTTCAGCCGTTGCAAGGACGATTTCGCCCATCAACTTGACAGCATCCATGTTGATGCCCGCTTTAGTAGAGCCGATGTTCACGCTGCTGCAGACCTTATCCGTAACTGCCAAAGCTTCCGGAATCGAGTCGATCAGGATTTTGTCGCCTTTGTTGTAGCCTTTTTCGACCAAAGCCGAGAAGCCGCCGATGAAGTCGACGCCGACTTCCTTCGCCGCAGCATCCAACGTTTTTGCGTACGCCACATAATCCGTGTCATCGCTTGCGCCGGCGATCAATGCAATCGGTGTCACCGAAATCCGTTTGTTCGTGATCGGAACGCCGTACGTATCTTCGATTTCCTGTGCTACGCTGACCAGGTTTTTCGCTTTGGTGGTGATTTTTTTGTATATTCTTTCACGAGCTTTTTCGCCATCGCTGTCGATGCAGTCCAATAAAGAAATCCCCATGGTGATGGTACGGATATCCAGATTGTCCTCTTCGAACATGCGAATGGTGTCCAAGATATTATCTGTTCTTAACATTCAAATGTCCCCCTAGATCCGATGCATTGCATGGAATGTGTCTTCTGCCTGTAAACGGATGACCAAGCCTTGTTCTTCTTCAACTTTTTTCATCGCTTCTTTGACTTCTTTGACTGAATTTTTTGCTTCATTCAATTCGACCATCAAAATCATGGTGAAGTATTCCTCCATGATGGTCTGTGAGATATCCAAGATATTTACGCCCAGACGCGCCAATTCCACCGATACGCTTGCTACGATTCCGGTATGGTCTTTACCTGTTACGGTCATGATTGCTCTCATCTTTTTTCGCCCCTGCTTCTTTAATTTTTTGTCGAGTCCATTATACCATTTTCCAGCAATATGAAAATCCAATTAAAAATTTATGTTTCCTATTCTATCACATCTAACGGGAATGACCACTGTTTTTTGGGGAAACGGAAAACAGTAACCGCTCTCTAATCGGATTTTCCTGTGTTCTTTCCCGAAACACGAAAATTATTGCAGAAGCTGCATAAAATCTATCGTTTTTTGGGAATAATTGCTACACTGGATATAAGCAAGTTCCAATCAAATATCAAGGAGGTTTTCTTAATGCAATTGATTCATTTTTCAGAAGCTGGCCAAAGCCGCATCGGCATCAAGACGGAGCACGGTTTCCTGAATGTCGCCAAGGCGGCCGCAGCTTTATCGCTGCCTTTCCCTTCCTATATAGACGATGTGTTGAAGGACCCGGAACAGGCTGCCCAATTGGCCGCCATTCTGGCCCAAGCGGACACGCTGACGGATTCAGCCTACTATGTTTCCATGGATGAGGTCACATTCCTGCCCGTCCTCTCCCGTCCAGGCAAAATCCTCTGCATCGGCAAGAACTATGCCGCCCATGTCGCGGAAACGAAAAGTGAAGCCCCGAAAAAACCGCTTGTCTTCAGCAAATTCACGAGCGCTTTGGCTGCCCATAAAGAAGGCATTCCGATTCCGGTGAACACCAGCAAGGTAGATTACGAAGTCGAACTGGTGGCAGTCATCGGCAAAAAAGCTTATTGCGTCTCCCCGGAAGAGGCTCTTGAGCACGTAGCGGGCTACACAATCGGCAATGACGTGACCGCACGCGACTGGCAAAAAGGCTCTCCGCAATGGTTA
>NZ_JBAWAZ010000114.1:0-13172 GCF_049589555.1 Trichococcus sp. | reverse complement strand
GATGATGTCCCTATCAGCTTCGTTCACAACCATAATATTGGATGGGCCGCAGCCTTTGTCGACGATTTCGGTTTTGAATTCGCCGTCCACATATTGAATGTAGAACAGGTCGCAGTTTTCGCGCCGTATGCCGCCAACAAAGCTAGGGACGCCTCTAAGCGTGGTGCCGACCAAGGTATGGGCGAAATCGATTTTATGCGGATATTCGTAGACCGCTTCGTATCCGGATTCCGTCTTTTTGTAGATTTTGATGCTGTCGCCATGGAAAGGTTCGATTGTGATCATTTCTTTTTCCCCGTCCGAGTCGATATCAAACAATGCGACTTCGCCTATTGGAGTGTCCAAAATCTGCTCGATTTCCCATTCTTTATCGGCAAAAGGCGTCACTTTGATGATCCCTTGATCACTTGTGAAGTAGCCGACCGGTTTGTCGCCTTCATAATCCTTGTAGTAGCCATGGTTACGGAAATAGCCTTTCCCTAAAACCTTAAGCTCGACGCCTTCGGTAGGGTCTTCCGGCAGTACACCATAATAGATGCTGCCTGATCGCGACCAATCATCCTTGAAATCCTTGTCATCCGCTATCGTGGCGCCGACAAAGTAGTTCACGCCATCCACATCATAGATGTCGAAACGGTGCAGATAAGGCAGGTACAGCACATCCTTGATTTCCCAGCCAGTTTCGGAATCATACTTGCCCCAGACCACTTTCGCTTTACTTGGGCTGACCTTCAGGTAAAAATCGACGATGGCCAGAAATTCATTTTCTTTATTCGGGATAGGGATGATGGACATGCAGCCACCGCCCTTTTCCCAAACGGTTTCTTTTTTTTCGAAGTCTTTGCCCGAATACATGTAGCAAGGGTAGCCTTCCTCTTCGCTGGCGATCAACGCGCACGTTTCGCCTCCGATTGTGATGTAACTGGCGCAATAACTGCGATACATATCATCCAATTTCTTCTTGGTTATTTTCATCATTAATGTGCTCCCTTCATCATTAGCCTCGCTCAAGTGCTTCTATAATCAGTTTACTTTACGAACTTCGCTTGATAAGCCGCAACCACTTTTTCGGTCGTAAAGCCAAACTCAGCCATTACCACGTTGCCATTGCCGCTTGCGCCGTAAGTATCAATGCCGTAAGCTAGGCCATCCAGGCCAACATAACGTTCCCAACCGAAGGTCGCGCCCATCTCGATGGACATACGGTTGCGGACTGCACCAGGCAAGACTTGCTCTTTGTAGGCAGCATCTTGGGCTTCGAACAGATCGAAACTCGGCATGGAGACAACAGACACGTCCACTCCAGCTTCACGCAATTGTTGCTGCGCTTCCACTGCCATGTTCACTTCCGAACCGGTTGCGATCAGGATGCCGGCAGGCGTTTCGCCTTGTTGCGGCGAAAGAACGTAAGCGCCCTTCTTAACGCCTTCGCGGGCCATTTCTTTTGTGCCTTCCAAAACAGGTAAGTTCTGGCGCGTCAACACCAACATCGTTGGTTTGTCTGCTGAAGACACAGCGATTTCCCATGCTGCACTGACTTCATTGCCGTCAGCCGGACGCAGAACCGTCAAGTTCGGCATACCGCGGTAGCTTGATAAGTGTTCCACTGGCTCATGCGTCGGGCCATCTTCGCCGACTGCAATCGAGTCATGCGTCATCACGTAAGTGGCAGGCAAATGCGAAATGGCTGCCAAACGCATAGCTGGGCGCAGATAATCCGTGAAGACGAAGAATGTCCCTGCATACGTTCTGGTTCCGCCGTGCAAAATAATGCCGTTCATTATAGCAGCCATCGCGAATTCGCGCACACCGTACCAAATATTTCTTCCCGCATAGTTGCCGGGCTCAAAATCAGACGCTTCTTTGATCATTGTGTTGTTTGAAGAAGATAAGTCCGCAGAACCGCCCCAGAAGTAAGGTACAGCTTCGCCCAATGCTTGGATGGATTCCGCGCTGGTCACACGGCTTGCTTTTGCAGCGCTTCCCACTTCATAAGTCGGCAGTTTGTCTTGCCAGCCTTCAGGCAATTCGCCTGCCATCGCTGTTTCGAATGTGTGAGCCAACTCTGGATAAGCAGCTTTGTAGCCATCGAACATCGCTGTCCAAGCCGCTTCCGCTTTTTGGCCTTCTGCAACCGTTGTTTCGTCGAAACGGGCTGCCACTTCAGTAGGCACACAGAAAGCTTCGTCCGCACAGCCATAAGCCGCTTTCGCGAAGGCGACGCCTTCCGCTCCCAATGGAGCACCATGGACTTTATGCGTTCCTGCGTCAGGAGCACCAAAGCCGATGATGGTTTTAATTTCGATCAAAGTCGGTTTTTCGGTTTCAGCTTTCGCTTCTTCGATGGCTTTCGAGATGGCTTCCAGGTCATTACCGTCTTTTACTAAAATATGTTGCCAACCGTAGGCTTCGAAACGGGCAGCCACATCTTCCGTAAAGGATTTGGATGTCGGGCCGTCCAAAGAGATGTCGTTGGAGTCATAAAGACCGATCAATTTGCCTAATTTCAGGTGGCCTGCCAAGCTGGCTGCTTCATGGGAGATGCCTTCCATCAGATCGCCGTCGCCGTTCAGGAAGTAGGTATAATGATCCACAACCGGGAAGTTTTCTTTGTTGTAGGTAGCAGCCAAATGCGCTTCTGCCATTGCGAATCCGACTGCATTCGCGATTCCTTGTCCCAACGGACCGGTCGTCGCTTCCACGCCGTCCGTGTCATGCACTTCCGGGTGTCCAGGTGTCTTGCTGCCGAATTGACGGAAGTTTTTCACGTCATCCATGCTTATAGCGAAGCCGGATAAATGCAATAAACTGTACAACAATGAAGATCCGTGTCCAGCAGATAGGACGAAACGATCACGGTCTACCCATTTGCTGTTTTTAGGATTGACTTTTAAATGCTTTGTCCATAAAGCATAGGCCATTGGCGCTGCACCCATCGGTAACCCGGGATGCCCTGAATTGGCCTTCTGTACAGCCTCGATGCTAAGTGTACGTACGGTATTTACCGCTAACTCGTCGATTTGATCAAATGTATTTTGCATATTTCCGTATATCCTCTCTTCCTAAAAAATGGTTGAAGGTCTTTTGACCTTCAACCAAACTCAATTAATGGCCAACTTTTTGAAATTTCCCTCTTAAGAAAGTGTGGGCGAACTGGATATCTTCCAGCCAATTTTCTTGACCGGTATACCAGAATTCGGCAACAAAGCGTCGGACGCCTTCTTTCCACATCGTTTTGATTGTTTCTTCGAAAGATACATGTCCCGTACCGAAGGGGATTTCACGGAAATGACCCGGTATTGTTTCCTTCAGATGTGCTGCAACCATATGTCCCCTGCCCGTTTGAATATCTTCATAGACAGAGTTCGTGCTGGATAAGGAAGCATTTTTCAAGTTCCCTGTGTCGGGATAGACTTGCAGATACGGTGATTGGATAATATTCACATATTCCATCGCCTTCTCCACGGTGTTCATGAACGGCGTTTCCATCGTCTCGAACCCCAACAGAATCCCTTTTTTGCTTGCCATATCGACAGATTTCTGCAGATTTTCGATGAAATATTCCTTGGTCTGCTGATCACTGTCTTCATAATAGACATCGTAGCCTGCCAATTGGATGATGCGTATTCCCAAATCATCCGCCAAATCGATGGCTTTCTCCATGATCTCCAAGCTTTTTTCACGGATGAGCGGATCATGGGAGCCTAGCGGATATTTTCGATGTCCGCTAAGGCACATGGAGCGGATCGGTAGCCCGACTTCGTACATGGCATCCAGAAGCTCTTTCCGCTCTTGCTTGCTCCATTCGATGCGCGCCAGTTTCTCGTCGGTTTCATCGACACTCATTTCCAAAAAATCATAACCGGCATTTTTCGCAACCGAGAGCTTTTCCTTCCAGCTCAAATTGCCCGGCATCGATTTTTCATAGATTCCTAACGTGTAAGTCATCTTTCTCCCCCTTGACCTGTCCATAGTAAGCACCCGGACCGTGTTTTCGAAGAAAATGTTTGTCCAAAAGTTCCTGCTGCATACTTTCGATCCCCGGATTCATGACGCGGTTGCGCCAAGACATCATGGCAACTTCTTCCATGACGACCATATTGTGGACCGCCTCAAAGGCATCCTTCCCCCAAGCGAAGGGCCCATGGCTGTGGACCAGCACGCCCGGAACTTGATTCTCATCGATAGCTTCAAACGTTTCTACGATAACTTTGCCTGTTTCCAGTTCATAGGATCCCGCGATTTCTTCACTCGTCATCCGGCGGGTGCAAGGGATTGTTCCATAAAAGTAATCCCCTTGCGTCGTTCCGTAGGCCGGAATCTCTGCTCCCCCTTGCGCCAAGGTGGTTGCCCATGGTGAATGCGTATGGACCACCCCTCCGATATCCTTAAAGTTTCTGTATAGTTCAAGATGCGTATCCAAATCCGAAGATGGTTTCAGGCTGCCTTCCACTACATTTCCGTCCATATCGACGACAACAATGTCTTCAACAGTCATATCAGCATATTCGACCCCGGATGGTTTGATTGCGATGATTTGTTTTTCGCGGTCTATTTCGGAAACATTGCCCCAGGTAAATTTGACCAGCCCGTATTCGGGCAACTGCAGGTTGGCTTCCAGTACTCTTTTTTTCAGTTCAGTGTATGTCATGGGAGCACCGCCTATTCGCCCAAGACGATTTCGCGGACTTTTTCTTCGATCTCTTTTTCGGACAAGAGATTTTTCAACCCGATGATTTTCGTTTTGCTTTGGTCCACATTTTTGAATACGTCCAAAAGTGAGTTCGAACAAACAACCACATCGTAGCTCGGTGCCAAAGTTTTTGCTTCAGAAACCGCACAATGATGGATTTCCAAAGGAATGTTTAATTTTTTGAAGACATTCGTAATTTTCATTTTGATGATTTGGCTTGAACCCATTCCACTTCCACACGCTGCTAGTACTTTCATAATCAATTCCTCCTATTATGTATCTTGCATCTTGTTTTTTTAGGTTAAGCTGCTTCTACGCTACCTTGTGTTTGCTTTTCAGCATCGATTTCTTCTTTGTATTGTTCATAATCTTCCGCAATCATGAAGTAGTGTTTTTTGTTTTTGCGGTATTGAATCTGCGGTATCAACAGCATCCCGATAACAAGTGCAGCGACACCGGCATAACCGCCGTATTTCATGATGACTCCGTAACCCAACCATAAAGTATCCCAGTCGAAGTTACCATGCCAGCCGCCGAATTGGGAAAGCTGGAAGAGGTAGGCAGCCAAACCGCCACCGATTACTTGAATGACACCTGAAATGAATGGGATGATCATTGCGGCTTTCATGCCGCCTTTGTGGTTCGCATATACAGCAAACGTTGCATTGTCAAAGAATACAGGTACGAATCCGGTGATGACCAGAACCGGGCTCTTGAATACTACCAAGCCGATGATCGCCAAGAATTGTCCCAAAGCTCCGAACAGGAAGCCGAATGTGACGGCATTTCCTGGGCCGAATCCATAAGTTGCCGCGCAGTCGATCGCCGGCATGGAACCAGGCAACAGTTTGTTGGAGATCCCTTGGAAGGATTCCGTCAATTCTGATACGAACATGCGGACACCAAGTTGTAAAATTTGCAGATAGACTGCGAAGTACAGTGATTTTTCCAGGATGTAGAACACAAAGTTACGTTCGCCGGTATAGGCCAGGTCGATCGTCATCATCAGATCTTTCCCGAGGATACCCATGATGATGCCGAAGAACAGGAACATCAGGATGCTTGTCGAAACGACGCTTTCCTTGAAGATGGAAAGGAATCCAGGAAGCGTGACGTCTTCCAATTTTTTGCTGTTTTTGCTGAATTTCCCTGCAAACTTATCGGTCAACCAAACACCGAACATTTGCTGATGCCCGATGGCAAAGCCGCCGCCTTCAGTCAAATCTTGCGTTGCTTCAACGGTCAGATTTGAGAATACTGACCAATACGTTCCCAACAAAAGGCCCAACATGACGATGACGCCTGCATCCTGCAATTCAGGAAAAGCGAACAAGACAAGCCATAAAGCAGTGGAAGACTGTTGCACCATGATGTGGCCGGTGATGAACACGGTCCGGACTTTAGTATATTTACGGAAAATGACTAAAACAATATTCACCATGAAAGCGATAAGTAAAACGATAACCATCAGGCTGAAGGAACGTCCGGCTCCTTCAATCGCTTGTTGCGCAGCCGTCTGTCCAAAATAAGGATCGATTACGACTGCCGATAAGTTGAATCTTTCTTTTAAGCCTGCCAGGATCGGACGGAAATTTCCGACCAAACCGCCAGCCGCTACATTCAGTACCAGATAACCGACAGTTGCCTTGATGAAACCGGCAAGAGCGTCATATACGGGTCTGCCCAACAACAAGTAGCCGACGAATACGATAATACCCAGGAAAAAAGCAGGTTGCGTTAAGATATTAACTTGAAAGAATGTCCATACACTAATTAATAGTTCCAAGATATTCACCCTCGATTTCCATAATTTTTTCTAAATCAGCGACTGAGTTGGCTTGAATAAAGGCATCCACGACACTTTCATCAGACAGCAAAGTCACAAGCGAAGACAGATTCGCCAGATGCTTCTCATTGTCCGTCGATGCCAATACGAAGAAGATGCGCGCTTCGTACTCGGCTGCCGGCCCGAAGTTCACAGGCACTTTCGTACGCATAAAGCAGATAGCGGTTTCATTTACGCCCTTGCCTTCTTGTGCATGCGGGATGCAGATATCCGGTGCGATGACGATGTAAGGTCCAAATTCGTTTACATTTTCGATGATGTACTCGGGATAAGCGCTCTCGATGGCGCCTTCTTCGATAAGTGGTTGACAAGCAGCACGGATGCTGTCTTGCCAACTATCGAATCCCTCGTGGAAAGAAAATCTTTTATTTTTGATGACTTCATCTAACATATGATCTCTCCTCTTAGGTGCTTGTTCTTATAGGAATGAAGTGAAAGGCAAATCATTTTCGACGCTGAACACATCGTCAAATCCGCGATTGAAATTGAATTCCATTCTGTCTTTGTCATTCGGATAAACGAATTTTCCGCCGACTTGCCAGATGTATGGTTTGAATCCGTATTGAAGACGATCTTTTTTGAATTTCCACAACTCGATCAGTTCTTTAGGATCCGCTTGGAAATTCGACCAGATATCATAGTGGACCGGGATGACTACTTTCGCGTTCAAAGATTCTGCCATTCTCAGCATGTCCACTGAAGTGACCTTGTCGGTGATTCCGCGTGGGTTTTCACCGAATGCCCCTAAGCAGACATCCACTTGGTGATCGTTTCCGTGTTTCGCGAAATAGTTGCAGTAGTGGGAATCGCCTGCGTGATACAAGTTTCCGCCTGATGTTTTGAACAAATAGTTCACTGCGATCAAATCCATGTCCTGCGGCATTTTTCCTTTTAAGACTTCTCCTTCAGAGGCCGTAACCAAGGCCGTGCGGTCGAATGCTTCCAAAGCGACGATTTCGATGTCTTTGATTTTGACGCTGTCTCCCGGTTTCACGACTACGCATTTTTCTTCAGGAACTCCCCAACCGATCCAAGTATCCACAACCGCTTGCGGTCCTACGAATTTAACCGCATCGCTCGAGTTTTTCAGAACAGCTGCTGCCGTGTTGATGTCCAAGTGATCGGAATGGATATGCGTAACGACCAATGCATCCACGTTTTTCACTGCGAATGGATCGATGACAAATGGTTGCGCTCTCAAATTAGGCTGCATATTTTGAACGCCGCTCATGCGTTGCATTTGGTGGCCGTCCTTCATCTTGCCGCTGCCGTGTGATTGTTTGCCTGTGCCACACCACAAATCACAAAGGATGTTTGTCGATTCATGTGATTTCAACCAAATGCCTGTACAGCCCAGCCACCACATTGCGAATGTATTTTCGGCAACCACAGTGTCTTCGATTTCTTCATTCAACCAAGTGCCCCATTCAGGAAATGTGCTCAACACCCATGATTCTTTTGTAATATCATTAACATTAGCCATTCGTCATTCTCCTTCTGCGTAATCGTTATGATCACTTTTTCTTATTATTTGTACACCGATCTTAAAACGTTCATATAACGAACATTCCTTTCGATGAGTTAATCATACAATAAAACGCTTTCAGTCGCAATAGGTCCTAAACAAACAATCTTTAGCTTATTTTTATGATCGTTTCATAGGTTATGAACGATTCAAACGCCGGGATTCTTCTTTATGATCGCTTCAATGAAAGCGTGCATGCTGATTCCAACGAAAAAGCGACAAAACACTGCCGGGGATCCCCGTCGCATTTTGTCGCTGTATTTGTATTCTATTATATTCACTCTTCGATTCTGATTTCGTTCTCACCGTTGACGTTGACTTCGGTAACGTACAGTACCTTTACACCCTTGGCTTCGATCTTCTTTATTTCTTCTTTATCCGCAGAGCGGTCCGTGACCAGATGCGTGATGAGGCTGATACTGGCAGTGGAAAAGTTTTGTTCCCGTCCCACTTTACTGCCTTCCGCCACTACGATACGCGGTCCCTTTGTCCGCTCCAGAATCAGCCTGTTGACAGCCGTTTCCGGCAAGGCATAGGTCGTGATCCCTTTATCGTTGATGCCGCCCACACCCAGAAAACAGATATTGGCAGTCACCTTTGAGAAGGTGTACAAAGCGAAATCCCCAACGAGCGATTTTTTCTTTTCGTATATTTCCCCGCCCGACAGCACGATCTCCGCCTTCGAGGACGGATTCCGGAAGATTGCCCGGCCATTGTTGGTTATGATGGTGACATTCCGGTCCGACAAGTATTTGAGCAAAAGGAATGCAGTCGATCCCGAATTGATGAAGATCATGTCGTGATCATTGACCAGAGTGGCGGCCAACTTCGCGATTTCCTGTTTTTTCGAACGATGCGGCCTGACTGCCGGATACTCTTCTTTTTGAAAAGATCCCTCCAAAAGACGGGCGCCGCCATAGAAGCGCTCGATCAAATGCTGGTCGTCGAAACTCTGCAAGTCACGTCTGACGGTGATTTCCGAGACATCCAGTTCCTTCGCCAAATCTTCCACCAACACAACTTTCTTTTCTTGAAGGGCCTTTAAGATATGCTGCCTTCTCTTGTATACGATTCCTTGACTTGACTTCATGTATTCACCCCGGTCCTTTTCTTATATTGTACTTGAAACAATCGAAAAATCAAAATATAAATCACCAAACGGACATAAAACGTTCATTTCTTATCTTGCAACTGCATCATCCGGTATTCATGATTGATGCTGAAGTTGTTGATCATCATATTGACCGTGAACATCCCCATAATGACCTGATCGACGATTACGGGAATATCCTTCAGATGGATCTGTGTGTTGTAAAGGACAACGAGCAGCAGCATGAACAGGAAAGTGGCGGTTATGATCATGATGAAGTAGCGTTCGAACAGGGCATCCAGTTTTCTTCTGAAAAATTTGCTGAGGATAAACGTAAATACCACCGTAACAACTACCGCAAGGTACAGATTTCGGGGCAAGGCGGACAAGATGGCCTCGTCCGTATACAGAGCCGGGATTGTTCTGATCACAAACATCGTTGCGATAAGGGCCGATCCGTAATAGATCGTTTTGCCCAGGCTGATGACTTGCGCCGGCAGTTCGTAAAGGATGAAGATGAAAACAAGGCTCAAAAACATTTGCATAATCGCGATCGAAAAGATGATGCTGGCGATCACTATATGGAAGGACACCATCCGCATTCGGTTTTGATCAAGCGGATCCGCTTCCATCCCGCTGATGTTCGAAAACAAAAAGGCGGTGAGCACAAGTCCAAAAAAGCCGACCAGCAGGATGCTGATGACTTCGGAAGCGTCCCTTTTCTCATCTTCCAGAAGCAAGAAAATACCGCTGAACACAAAACCAGCAAGTATCCCGGCAAAGTTCGCATAGTTGCTGCTCATAGTGACCCAATCGACTAGCATATCCTTATCCCCCATCCTTTAAGAACAAGCATTCCGGCGCTTCATCAAAGAATTTCTCCACAGTTCCATTATATCAGCAGATGGCTCCACAGCAAAAAAACCGAGCTTTTGCACTCGGCCTTCATTCGGTATTCATCATTGGAATTAGCTGATCACACTCGTAGGTTGATCCTGAAGGTAATTGACCAGATTTTCCAAGGCGATTTCGATGGCCCGCAAGTTTGTTTCCTGCGAACCCCATGCGATATGCTGCGTGATTCTGACATTATCCAACTGAAACAGTTCGATATTTTTTGTGGGCGGTTCTTCCGAAAGGACATCCAAGCCTGCCGCATAGATTTTGCCTGATTTCAACGCTTCGGTCAACGCCAGCTCATCGATGATCTCTCCGCGGGCCGTGTTCAAAAGGATCACCCCATGCTTCATCTGGTCGATAGCCGCACGATCGATCAGATGATAGGTTTCGCTCGTCAAAGGCGTATTGATTGAAATGATATCCGAATCCTCCAGCAACTGCTCCAGAGAGACTTGATCAATGAATTGATAAGCTAGTCCTTCCTTATAGGTTCGACTGTAGCCAAGAACATGCATCCCCAAAGCGTCGGACTTGCGGGCCAACTGGAAACCGATATTTCCCAATCCGATGATACCGATCGTTTTTCCGCTGATTTCCAATTGCCTCGTTGCGGGAATGAACCAACTGCCGGGCTGCGGATCCGTCCAATCCGTATTTTTAACGATGTCGCTGTTGATCTGAATATTTTTACAGATATCAAACAAAAGTCCCAATGTAAATTCGGCGATCGCATCCGCACCATAGATGGTATTCGTCACGGTCACACCATATTTCTGCGTCAAAGCTTTATCCATCTCGGCATAGCCATGCGATAAGGTAGCCAAATAGCGGATATTGGGATGTCTGATAAACAATTCTTCATTGAAATTTTCTTCGGTGATGAAAAAGCCGATGACAATTTCGGCATCGCCTATGGCCTGGTCATACGACTCGAAGGAAGAATCATGGACGATTTCGACCCGATATCCGGTTATTTCCGGTATGTCGGATATCCCTTCCCACGCATTCAAAAGATTTTGGAAATTATAGTTCGAAGAATCCGGACGCCAGCTTTGTAGTATGACTGCCTTCATTTATTTTCCTCCTTTATTTAAAAGTTTCACATCGGAATAGCTTTTTGTGAAATATTCTAACATGAAATTTGTTATAAATGAATATTAGAGCAGTTTTTTCAGAAAATCAAACTTCTTCTGTCCTTTTTGAGTGATAAAACCTCACACAAAACATTTACTTTTGTCCTCATTTGAATGTTCATGTCATATTTCCTGATGTTTGTGCACATGCCAAAAGAAGAGGCCACCTCGATTTTTAATCAGATGGCCTCTTCTTTTCAATTAAACAACTTGCAATTATCCGCAAAACGTTTGTGAAGCCAAATCCAATAGATCCGTCAGGCAAAAGACGCATTCATCCGCTCCAAAGCTTGTTCGCTGACAAAATTTGAAAGGATCGGCAACTCCTTGAATGTCTCCAACGGCATATCCAAATACTGCAATGCGATGTCGTTGTTGCGCATCATCGGTAGTTGCTCGAAGATCACTTTTCGGGCTGGTGTGTACTCCAGTAATTCCCGGTAGGACAACTCGGTTGTGATTTCAGGGAGATAGTTCCGAGTTGGCATGTACGTGACGCGGTAGTCGCCTGCTCTGACTGTGACTGTTATGCCATCCTCGGCAGCGACTACGGAACGTAGCCACTCCGTTTTCTGTGCTTCTTCAATAGCCAGATCCGGCAGGGTGATGGTTGCGGTCGTCCCGAAAGGCACGCGGAAAGCGAAATCCAATTGTCCGTCCGCTAAAATTTCCCACGCGCTTTCGATGCGGCCGGAAACGGATTGATAATACCCTTCCGCTTTGCCCAACTGCGCACTCGGTTGCGGTGCCAGGAAGAAATGTTTGTATCCTGGATGTGCGCTATCGGCTTGGATGCCCAGGACGCAACGGTACAGCCACTCCACGATTGAGCCATATGCATAATGGTTCAAGGAGTTCATGTCCGTTCCGGAGATTTTTCCGTCCGGCAAAATCGAATTCCAACGTTCCCAGATGGTGGTCGCCCCCATCTTAACCGCAAACAACCAGCTCGGATAATCCTCATTCAGTAGCAAACCATAGGCCAATTCGTTCATGCCGTTCTTGCTCAAAGCCTCTGCAAAATACGGTGTCCCGACGAATCCGGTCTGCAGGTGTACGCCGCTGGAAATGACTTTATCATAGAAGTCTTTTGTCATCCGCTCTTTGAATGGATCCGGACAGAGATCGAAATAGTGGAACAGGATGTAGGCAGTCTGGGTCGTCACCGCCAAGCGTCCCGTAATGGTCAAGTATTCATTTTGGATGGCTTGTTTCACTTCCGTAGCCAATTTGGTGTATGCCAACGCATCACTAGTATTGCCAAGGACCTCCGCGGCCCGTGCCAGCAACGTAGCCGAATGATAGTAGTACACGGATGCAACCAGCGAGGTATCGGTGCCGCCCATCGGCGAGTGCGGATTGTCCCCGTCCAATGCCAGCCAGTCGCCGAACTGGAAGCCTGTCGTCCAGAGGCGTTTACCGCCGGATTTCATATCTTCGCGAACAATATAGTCCACCCAATCCTTCATTGTCGGATATTGTTCCTTCAACAGCGAACGGTCCCCGTACTGCTCATAGAGTACCCAGGGAATGACCGTCGCCGCGTCCGACCAGGCAGCCGCTCCGGCACCAGTCACAAACCCAGCATCATCTTTCGGTTTGATCTGCGGAACAACAAACGGAACGGCTCCATCCAGTGCGATTTGTTCCAGACGCAAATCGTGCATGAATTTTTTGTAGAATGCCGGTGTATGCATATGATAGCTCGCTGTCCGGGCAAAGATCTGGGCGTCACCTGTCCAGCCCATGCGCTCATCGCGTTGCGGGCAATCCGTCGGCACATCCAAGAAATTGCCTTTTTGCCCCCAAAGCGCGTTCTTCAGCAATTGATTCACATCCGGGTTGGCTGTGATCATGCCGCTCGTCTCTTCCAACTCGCTCTGCAACACGTAGCCTTTGAAGCCCAGATCCCGCTCCAGAAGGTCGACACCGGTTATTTTGGCATAGCGGAAACCGTAGAAAGTGAAGTACGGACGCACTTCTGC
>NZ_JBAWAZ010000113.1:0-1525 GCF_049589555.1 Trichococcus sp. | reverse complement strand
GAAACAGTGAGTAATTATTTGTGTATCGATGTCGGCGGGACCTTCATCAAGTATGCCAATGCAGATCATCTTGGCAAAATCAGCTCAAAAGATAAAGAGACTACACCAGCAACGTTAGATGGGTTTCAGGCTGTCATAAGAAAAATCGTTAGTGAAAATATAGAAGATATCGATGGAATTGCGATCTGTTGTCCTGGGAAGGTAGACCGCAAGCATGGCACGATCTTCCATGGAGGCTCCTTGCAGTATCTGGATGGATTGTCGCTAAAAACTATACTGGAGGGTGAGTTTCATTTGCCGGTTGGCGTGATCAATGATGGAAAAGCTGCAGCCCTTTCGGAATTATGGCTCGGGAATCTGCGAGGATGCGACAATGGTGTTGCCATCGTCCTCGGAACAGCCATCGGCGGCGGAATAATTGCTAACGGCCAACTGTTGGAGGGCGAGCATTTCCAAGCTGGCGAATTCAGCTTCATCGTTCATAATCCAAGGGAACACGCTGCAAAACCTTTGATTGGTGATCGCTTGTCGGCGGTTGTCTTTGTGGAAACAGGTTCACAAAAAATCGGTCTCGTTGAGGCGGATGGCCAGCTGGTTTTTGATGCAATCAATGAAGGGGATCAAGCGCTGGTTCACCACTTGGAAGACTATTGCTACGAACTGGCGCTCGTCATTTTGAATATTCAGGCTGTCTTGGATTTTTCCAAAGTGGTCATCGGTGGCGGAATCAGCGCGCAGCCTCGCTTGATCCAAGAAATCGATAAGCAACTTCAAAAGATTCGTTCGGATCTGCCGGCTCTGGAAGCAACGATGAGTAAACCGATTGTTTTACCATGTAAATTCTACAATGATGCCAATATATTGGGTGCATTATATAACCTGCTTTCAATGTCCGATACGGCAGACAGACATTAGGGATTTTCCAACAGAACAAATAACAAAGACAGCAGGATTGTAAAGTCGCGTCTGCACAAGCGATAAAGAAGATGCTTCACCCCAACTGTTAGGATTAAAAGTCTAACGCTTGGGGTGAGGCATTTGCTATTGATAGAAATCTGATAAAAAATAGGGAGGACACCATTATGGCATTGGATAAAGATTTTTTGTGGGGCGGCGCATTGGCTGCCCATCAGTTTGAAGGAGGGGTTCTGAATACCTCGAAAGGCTTGAGTGTGGCGGACGTGATGACGGCGGGTGCGCATGGCGTTCCCCGCGTAATCACGGACGGTGTGGTCGAAGGCAATTACTATCCGAACCATGTCGGCATCGATTTCTACGGGCGCTATAAAGAGGACATCGCCTTGTTCGCCGAGATGGGCTTCAAGTGCTTTCGCACCTCGATTGCTTGGTCACGTATCTTCCCGAACGGCGATGAAGCGGAGCCAAATGAAGAAGGCCTGCAGTTCTATGACGATGTCTTCGATGAACTGTTGAAATACGGAATCGAACCGGTCATCACGCTTTCCCATTTCGAGATGCCTTACCACTTGGCCAAAGAATATGGCGGCTTCATGAACCGCAAGAC
>NZ_JBAWAZ010000112.1:0-2465 GCF_049589555.1 Trichococcus sp. | reverse complement strand
CAGGATATCACGATATTGAAATCGATCACAGATTCAGTTCGTCATATATGCCCCCTAATATGGACGAAGTACTGAGTTATGGGAATCATAAAAGGAAATTGCTGTTAGTTTCGTAATGATCCGTCGACCACTAACCACTAACAACTAGGAGGAAATAATAATGGCAAGAATTAAAACTGCTGTCAGTCTTTACAGCCTGCAGGACGAATATCTGAACAAAAGAATGAACTAGGAAGACCTGATGAACTTACTGAAAGATCTTAACGTTGAAGGAGTGGAAATGTTGCCGGATCAGATGATCAAAAATGCGCCGCATCCATCCCAGGACGAAGTTGATCACTGGCACGCGCTGCTTGACCAAACCGGCGTGAAACCGGTCATTGCCGATGTCTTCTTGAACTCCAACCTCTACAATAACCGCATGCTGACGAAAAAAGAATGCATCGATTTGCTGATCCAAGAAATCAAGCAGGCAAACCGTTTGGGCATGAAAATGATCCGCTTGGTTTCGATGGTACCATACTGGGTCTGCGAACCGTTGCTGCCTTACTGCAAAGAGTACGACGTTACCATTGCCCTGGAAATCCATGCAGGGATGGCTTTCGATGGCCCAGAAACGCTTGCGTTCATCGAAGAGATGAAACGTCTGGATTCTCCTTACATCGGACTGGTCATCGACACCGGGATCTTCTGCAGCAGATTCCCACGCGTCGTCCGTGCCTATGAGGTCAACAATGGCGCCAGCCCGGAAATGTTCGATTACCTGGATAGCTTGTTCGAAAAGGGTACGGATCTGCACCGCGTCGTCAAAGAGAACGGCGGCACTTATCCGGATGATTTCAAACAAGTCATCAAAACCAAAGAGGACCACATGTTTGCGCCGCTGTGCGATGGCTATGAAAACTATCCATTCTCAGTGATGGATGAATACATGCCGTACATCAAGCATTTCCATATCAAAATGTTCGAAATGACTCCTGAGGGACCGGAATACTCGATGGATTACAAAGGCTTACTGGAATATCTCCATGAGCACCAGTACGATGGCTATGTAGCGACTGAATACGAAGGCAACCGCTTCATCTTACCTGGTGAGCCGATGCAGGAAATCCAGCAAGTCATCGCCAACCAGCAATATCTGCAAGCTTGTTTGAAAGAAATCCAAGGGTAGGGGGAAGAAAAGATGTTTGATAATAATGTATTCAAAAAAGATACCTGCAAAAATATCGTAGAAAACGGCACGACAATCGGTTACGGACTGCAGACACTGATCACTTACTACCGTGGGATTCCTTTGTCGATGGTAGAATTCGTAAAAGTCGCTGTCGATGGCGTAGAGGAAGAACCAACCGCAATCCAGATTTCGATCGATGAGGAAGATTGGTTCACTCTGAAGGAAGCTGCGACAGTCTCTTCCTACAAATGGGAATACGGCGAACCCCTGCATATCCGCGTGATGAAAGAGGGCGGATTGGCGAAAGGCAACCATGATGTGGCTTTGACAATCGCCACAAGAACGGCCTATATCCCGGTGCCGTTGGTCGGAATGAAAGAGCGCACAGTCACGATATAAGCAAAATACAGGATCGTTGAAGATCATGAAAGATAGGGGCAATAGATATGTTGAAATTTGGCATCATCGGTTTCGGGTTCATGGGTCAAACCCATGCCGAAACCATCAATAAATTTGATTTCGCGGAATTGATCGCAGTCTGCGACATCAACAAGGATCAACTCGGACATGCAGCGGAAGGTGTCGAAACGCACCTGATGGCGGATGAGCTGTTGGCGAACGACGAAATCAACACAGTCATCATCGCGGTACCGAACCATCTGCACCTGGAAATGGTCAAAAAAGCTGCGCAAGCAGGAAAAGACATCATCGTGGAGAAACCGGCCGCGATGAATGCGGAAGAATTCAAGGAAATGATGGCCGTAACGGAAGCCGCCAAAGTACGCTTCACGGTCCATCACCAGCGCCGTTGGGACAAAGACTACCGCCTGATCAAGGAAGTGGTCGACAGCGGTACGCTCGGAGATGTCTACACAATCAAGAATGCTTTGTACGGCTTCAACGGCAATATGCACGATTGGCATATTTATCCGGAGTTCGGTGGCGGCATGCTCTATGATTGGGGCGTGCATCTGCTGGATCAGATGCTTTGGATGATTCCCGGGAAGTTGACGACTGTATATGCAGATGTCCGCAATGTGATCAACAAAGAAGTCGATGATTACTTCAATATCCAGCTGCATTTTGACAGCGGCATCAGCGGGCAAGTCGAGCTGGGCACTTATTTCCTGACCGATAAGGAAACCTGGTTCGAACGCCACTGGTTTGTCGGAGGCAACAAAGGCAGCGCTTATGTCGATGGATTCCATCCGGAAGGCAAAATCGTCCGGACATCAGAGTTGCTGAAGAACGTTCCCGGAAAAATCACAATGACCGCTGCCGGCCCGACCCG
>NZ_JBAWAZ010000111.1:0-2122 GCF_049589555.1 Trichococcus sp. | reverse complement strand
ACAGAACCATTTCCAAATAAGCAACGCAAAAAAACGCCCTATCAAAGAGCGCCTTGCTGTGTTGATCAGTTGTTCGGTATCTCGTTCAGTTCTTCCACAAGCGTGACTTGCCAACCTTCACCGTCGATCCAGTTGAGCTGGACGCGTGCGATCGTCTCTTTTTGTGTATCAGAGACTGTCGCGGTTACTTGTTGGTCGCCGGCATTGCCGATCCACCATTCGATCATGTTGTCGGCGCTGATGCCTGTCACGGCAGCGATGGCTGTCTTGATTTCATTGCGGTCGGTGGAGCCGTCGCTGAAATCCGTGACATGTTTCCCGGTTTGAGTCGTTCCGATCGGTTCCCAGTCGCCGGTATATGCCTTTGTTACGTTCTCATCGTTTGACGGTACTTCTTCCTTTTCCGTCTCGGTGTCTGCTTCCGACTCCTCCGCGGCGCTGTCTTTATCTTTTTCCGAAGATTCTTCGGCTGAAGAGGACGTTTCGCTGGAATCGTCAGATTCGGTGATGATCATGCTTTGTGAGTTTGTTTGATTACCAGCCGCTACGGATGGTTCTTCGTCGTTCCCATAAAAAATATTATAAAGGAGCACGAGCCCCAAAAATGCGGCGGCGATGATGCCTAAAACTACAAGCAGGTTATTGCGTTTATGATTTCCGTGTAATTCTTGTCTGGTCGGTTTTTGATTATTCTCGGACATGCGGTGACCCCCTTCTGAATGATACAAGTCTAGCATATTTCCGAGACGGCTAGGTTAAATTCAGTTTACAACTCTGTGTCACGGAAAACCATGCACCCGCTTGCCCGCGCCTCGCAAACACTATTTGGCGGGGATTTTCTTTTCCTTTGAGGCCTTAATCCTGGCCATGAGCCCGAAGAGGCTGTCGACAATGAAGATTGCCAGAGCGATGGCCCCCGAAATCTGCAGAGTCAGGATCAGATGCTGTTGCGCCAGAGTATACTCTTTGCTGATGAAGGCATAAACCGATTGATAAACGCCCGCTCCGGGAACCAAGGCGATGAAGGCCGGGATGAAATAGATCGTCACCGGCGTCTTCAGATGACGCGCGAACAGGTGCGCAATCCAAGCGATGAACAGGCTGGCCAGAAAAGTGGCCCCAACGATGTCCAAAAACGACAACCCGCCAAGGTAAACGCCCCAGCCCAAAGCCCCTCCCAACGCGCCATACCGCAACGTCCGTTTCGGCGCTTCCAGGGTGATGGCGATGAAATAGACGGCCACGAAAGCGATGACCATTTCCACAACAATGTTAAGCAAATTCATCGAATCACCTCCCCGACGACGATCAAACCGGCACCGATGCCGATTGCGATGAAGACGGCGATCACAAAGGCCTCCAATATTTTGGCCGCTCCCGACATGTAATCCCCGCGGAAAGTGTCACGGATGCCGTTCGTCAATACGGTACCGGGCAATAAGGGCATGATGGCACTGATGATGATCGTATCCGGTTGTATCGGGAACGTTAATAGTTCGGACAAGATGGCCGTCAACACGGCGATCACAAAACTGGAGACCATGTTTTGGATGAACGGGCGGATCTTCCATTTTGCAGCGACATGCAGCACCAAGGAAACCACTGCGCTGACCGGAAGCATCGCCAGAAAGTCATAGAAGGTTCCGCCCATCAAAAAGATGAACATTTGGATGAATCCGATCAGCGCAAAACTTTTCTGGAGCCCGCTGTATTGGATTTCATCGATGTTCTGCAGCGCATCGTAAGCCTCTTGGATCGTCAATCTGTCTTCGACGAAATTCCGCGAAACGGCATTGACACGGGACACCCTGTTCAGGTTCGTCGTGCGTTCGGTAATCCGTTTGACGACCGTGATCGCATGCATATTCGGACTGTCGAGCGTAGCCACCAGCCCGGTTGTCAAAGCCAACGCTTCGGTCATCTCCAGTCCGGTCTTTTTCAGGATGCGCGTCACCGTATCCTCGACACGGTACGTTTCCGCGTTGCTTTCCAGCATGATCTTCCCGGCCAGGACCGCTGTATCCATGTATAATTCAAAATCCATTTCCGGATTAGGTGTAACCGACATCAAGATCCCCCCTTTCCCTTCAAACCATTATTGGCTGAGGCGCAGTCTAAAAAC
>NZ_JBAWAZ010000110.1:0-4903 GCF_049589555.1 Trichococcus sp. | reverse complement strand
ATTCAATGCCGATTTTGATGGGCAGCGCTTGAAATTGCTGATGTGGGCGACGCTGGCGGCTTTTCTGACGATTTCCATCCGCGCGTTCATCGTCCATGTCCTGCTGAAAAAAGAGGACCGCATCGACAAATATGCCACCATTTTCCCGAATGCCGGTTTCGTCGGCATCCCCTTGGTCCTTGCGACCGTGGGCTATGAGGGCGTCTTTTTCATGTCCGGATACATCATGGCAAATAACGTCAGCCAGTGGACTTACGGCCAATATCTGATTTCGGGTGACAAAAAAGCCATGACCTTGCGGCAAACCCTTCTCAATCCCGGCATGATTGGGGCTGCAATCGGGTTGACCATCTACATCAGTCGCTTGCCGGTCCCTGATTTTCTCTGGAAGTCCGTCGACAGCTTGGCCGCTTTGAATACACCGCTGGCCATGATCATCCTCGGCAGCTACATCGCCAACAGTAATTTTTCGGAATTGCTGGCTTTCCCGAAAGCGTATTGGACCACTTTCCTGCGTTTGATCGTTACCGCCCTCATCTCGATCGGTGTTATCTATTTATTGCCTATCGATGACTATATGGTGGAAATCGTCCTGACCATCGCTTCCTGTGCGCCGGCTGCAACGAATACAGCCATCCTTGGCCGTCTGTTCGGCGGCGACTACGAATATGGAGCGCGTCTCGTGGTCCTGACCACTTTATTGTCCTTATTCACCATCCCGATCATCGTGCAATTTGCACAACTGTTGTTCGGATAAACATTTCAGAAAGAAGGTATGCGTATGGAAAAGTTATTAGAAGGTATCGTTAATTTCAGAAGAGGGGATTTTGAATCCCATCGTGAGCTGTTCAAGGGTTTGAAAGCCTCCCAGAAACCTCATACCCTCTTCATTTCCTGTTCCGATTCGCGTATCGATCCGAATATGATCACCGGAACGTTACCGGGGGAATTGTTCATCGTCCGCAACATCGCCAACATCGTTCCGCCTTATCGGATGACTACCGAATACGTGGCCACGACATCCGCCATCGAGTATGCCGTGCTCGCGCTAGGCGTTGAGAACATCATCATCTGCGGGCATTCCAACTGCGGCGGCTGTGCTGCTTGCCTGCATCCCGAAGGCAAACTGGAAGAATTGCCGCACACCCGCAAATGGCTGGAACTGATCCATCCTGTTCGTGATCGCGTCCTGAAGGAAATCCCGGAAACCGAACCCGAAGCACGGGCTTGGATGATGGAGCAAGGCAATGTCGTGGAGCAGCTGAAGCATTTGATAACTTTCCCTTACATAGCCGCAAAAATGAGGGAAGGCAAGCTGAAGATCAGCGGGTGGCACTACATCATCGAAACCGGGGAAGTCTTCATCTACGACCGCGATCAAGGCGAATTTTTGCTTGCCAACGGTTGATAAAAACCGAATCATGAATGTTACACACAAAAAAAGGACGCATCCCGCAATTAAAGCCGGGGTGCGTCCTTTTCATTTATTCAGTTTTCCGATCTACACAGAGCGTACTGGTGCGGCTTTCTTGCCGACCGCTTTCCAGACGATTTGGGCCAACCAATAGTCGACCATACTGTGGATGACTGTTCCGATGCCGACAAGCAGCATGACGGAAGAGATCAAGCCTTTATCGTAATAGGCTTCCGTAAGGTTTCCTGCAAAGTAGAACAGGCTCACGACGATGACTTCGCAGCCAGCATGCAATACGCCAAGGACCAGGCTGAAAAGCAATGATTTTTTGAAATCATGCGCCATATCCGGATGCTTTTGGATATATTTCGCACCGACATATGAGAAGATCATGTGCGTTGCCGCACGCAGGACTACGACCAATGGAAAGCCGCCCAACATGAAGCCGACAGCCGTTCCAAAGGCAACCGCAACAGCGATGCCGGGTGAAAGGAACATGGCGATCATCGTCGCCACATGGCTTGCCAAAGTAAAGGAAGCCGGTTCAAGAATTATTTTCAAGGGGGATATCATCGGTATCAGGATCCCTATCGCAATCAGTAGAGCAGCTATCGTTATATGTTTCGTTTGTGTACGTGTATTCATTTCGCCAATCCCTCCAAAGATGTTTACAACTGTCTTGACAGTTGTAATATATTATATAATCTTTTCAGGAGTTGTCAAGCATGTTTTCATGCGTTTTCAACCGGAATAGAGGATGCCCGCTTCCTGCAGTTCCTTTTTGATGCGCAGGAATGTTTCTTCATCCTTGCAGGCAAGTGTATGCAGATGCACGCCGCCGGTCAGCGAAGACAGCATCGCTGCTTCATTTGATGCGATTTTTGACATGAAGTCGATGACGTCATGGCGCGAACGGATGTGCAGTTCACCGGTCAAAGTGCCGTAGACGGGATGCTCGACCTGGACATCCACGACCTCTCCGCCATTGTCCACGATGATGTTCAGTTCCGTCACAGTTTCGGCTTGCGAGTGCTGGCAGGCAATTTTGCCCGTAAACAGGCTGTCTTCGCCTTTGAATGCATTCGCGGATAGATAGCCCCTTGGCGTTGCCAGGATCTCAATCCCTTTGGCGCGGATCAAGGCGATATCGCCCACGATGACCTGACGGCTGACCGACAACAATTCAGCCAGTTGGGTGGCGTTCACCGGTTGATCCGTGGCTTCCAATAATTTGATGATTTCATTTCGTCTCTCTGCTGCTTTCACAAACATCACCCTTCCGTTACGCGTTCTCTTCCTAATAGTACCTATTTTTGCCCTGGACTGCAAGAATCGAAAAAAAAATAGCCAGCAAAGTCCCGCAGGAAGCGGTCATTGCTGGCTTTTCTTATTTATTTTCGGTTGCGGCGGTGTAGCAGCCCAACAGCCTGAAATAGACGCTGCTCCGGTGGATGAAGCGCAAGGCTTCATGGACATTTTCGTCGACGATGTTGCCCTCGAAATCCAGATACAACAGGTATTCCCATTTCTCCCCTTCGACAGGGCGGGATTCAATTTTGATCAGGTTGATATGGTACCTCGCGAAATGACGCAGCAGCTTGAACAGTGTCCCGGCTTGATTATCCAATGAGAACACCACACTGACTTTGTTGCAGCGGGGATTCGACTCGAGATCCTTGCCGACGATGATGAAGCGGGTCGTGTTTTCGCTCTGATTCTGGATGCTCTCCGCCAAAATCGAGAGGCCATGGATCTGAGCGGCCCTTCTGCTGGCGATGGCGCCTTTGTGAGCATCACCGGAGTCCTTCACCATTTTCGCGCTGTCGGATGTGCTGTGGAACGGAATCTGACGCCATTGCTCATGATCCTTGAAATAATCGGTGGATTGCTGGAAACCTTGCGGGTGCGAATAGACTTCCTCAATCTGATCCAGACCGGTCCCTTCCAGGCCGATCAGATGCTGCTCGATTTTGATGTATTGCTCGCCCACGATGGAAAGGCCGTATTTGTACAACAGATCCAGCACTTGAGAAATCGCACCAGTGGAAGAGTTTTCCACTGGCAGAACGCCGTAATCGATTTCCCCATTCTGGATACCAATGAACAACGATTCGAAGGTATGGTAGTTTTTCGGATCACGGGGCGCTTCCTTGAAATAGGCCAACATCGCTTCTTCGCAGAACGAACCCGTTTCCCCGAAATAACCGATCTGAGCGGGCAGCTTCGGATCGTGGATCGCAAAAATCTGCTCATAATCGTTCGCGGCTGCCCTGACATCCTTTTGGACTTCTTTCGAAAGATCCATGATCGTATCCAAGAAATGATGGGTCTGCACCGCAAACTCTTCACTCTTCAGATGGGTAAGATTCTTCTCTACGACGCGCTGCTCACGGCCTTCATCAAAGATGGGCAAATCATGCACCAGCTTATAATTGCCGATGGCTTGGGAAATGTGCATCCGTTTTTCGAACAGAGCCACAAGCTCCTGATCAATGGCATCCAACTCTTTGCGATAGTCTTCTAAATCCGTCATACTCGCCTTTCACTCCGTTCTCAGTCGTATTTGTAGAATTTGGAATCCAACAGCAGATCCAGGATCGCGATCGCCGTCACGGCTTCCAATACAGGAATGGCGCGCGGTACGATGATCGGATCGTGTCTACCCTCAACCGATAATTCCGCATCCGTCTTGTCTTCGATGTTGATGGTTTGCTGCAGCTTCGTGATGGAAGCTGGCGGCTTGATTGCCACTTTGTAGATGATCGGCATGCCGTCCGTGATGCCGCCCAAAATACCGCCGTTATGGTTCGTGCGGGTTTTGATCTGATCGCCGTCATAATAATAGGAATCATTCGCTTCCGAACCGAGCATTTCTGCGATGCCGAAGCCGCTTCCGAATTCCAAGCCTTTGATGGCAGGCACGGAGAAAAGAATGTGCGCCAGAACGGACTCGACGGAATCAAAGAACGGATTGCCGACTCCTGCCGGGATGCCCAATACACAGATTTCCGCAGTTCCACCAACGGAATCGCCGCTGGCTTTCGCTTCGCGGATCAGATTGCGCATTTCCTCTTCGAGCGACTCGTTCAACAACGGCAATTCTTTGCTGGCAAAGCCTTTCAGCATTTCAGGTGTGACTTCCGTGTTCAGGAAGCTGTCATCCTGGATTTTGGCTACACTTTTCACGTGACCGCCGATGGTGATGCCTTGCTTTTCAAGCAATTGCTTCGCGATCGCGCCCGCAAACACTAACGGTGCCGTGATCCGGCCGGAGAAATGGCCGCTGCCGCGGTAATCATTGAAGCCGTCGTAACGGACATAGCCTGGGTAATCAGCCTGGCCTGGGCGCATCAATTTCTTCATCTGACCGTAGTCTTTGGAACGCGTGTCGCTGTTGCGGATGATCGCCGCAAGCGGGCTGCCTGTCGTCATGTCGTTGAAGTAACCGCTCAAGATTTCAGGCTGATCTTTTTCTTTCCTTGGCGTCGA
>NZ_JBAWAZ010000109.1:0-7593 GCF_049589555.1 Trichococcus sp. | reverse complement strand
TGCCATAATGATCTCTCCTCTTATTTATATTTGATTTTATAAAACAAGATAATTGAAGCCAGTACCAAGGTGATGCCGTTCGCCGAAATGACGGCATAATCCTGGATGTTCCATCCGTGGATCAACCACAAAAATACGCCGACCACAAACATGGCATACATACCCAACGAGATGCCGGAAGTATCCTTTGTTTTGATGATCTGCCACGCCTGCGGAACGAAGGACAACGTTGTTAAAACAGCTGCGATGAACCCTATCATTACTTTCTCCCCCTACCGATATGGATGTGCGGCTCAAATGATTAGTTAGGCGGCTACATTCTTTTACAACTTGATTATAATGGATAGCGGAACAGAAACAATAACTTCCGGACACTCCGTAACACCGTTTACAAATTATTCATTTTTTTGCATCGGAATATCAAATAACATTCGCAAATATGATAGGATAGTCTTGAGGTTCAGACGAAACACGAGCGGAGGATTCAGATGCTTATCAGAGAACGGCTGGAGAATTTTGATTTCTCGAACAGCGAACAAAAGATAGTAACTTATATACTGGAGAAAAAAGCGGCCATCGAGGAAATGACAACCAAAGAGATTGCCGAGGCAACTTACACTTCTCCTTCCACATTGGTAAGGATTGCCCACAAGATGAACTTCAGCGGCTGGAGCGATTTGAAGGAAGCCTTCTTGAAAGAAGAAGAATATTTGCAGAAACATTTCAGTGAAATAAACGCCAACCTGCCTTTTCACCGTAATGATACCATCATGTCGATTGCAAGTAAAATTGCTGCCTTGGAAAAGGAATCCATCGACGATACCTTGTCGCTGATCACCCATGACGACCTTCAGAAGGCCATCCAGATCATCAGGAAGTCTTCCTATACCAGTCTTTTTGCAGTCAGCAACAACCTGTTGATCACGCAGGAATTCCAACACAACATGTCGCGGATCAAAAAACGGGTGGACATCTGCCTGCTGCAGGGCGAAACGATCTTCAAGGCGCGACTGGCGGATCCGTCCTCTTGCGCGATCATCGTCTCCTATTCCGGAGAAACTGCGATATTGAACGAAACAATCCAATATTTAAAAGCGAACAATATCCCCATCATCGCCATCACCAATATCGGGGACAATACGACCGCCCGGCTTGCGGATTGCGTGCTCAGAATCTGTACAAGGGAGAAGCTCTATTCAAAAATCGCCACCTTCTCCACAGACAGCGCCATTGTGTACCTACTGGACGTACTCTATTCCTGCATCTTTGCACTCGATTACGATGCCAACCTGCAGCTGCGGATCAGCACTTCCAAAATGATCGAAGCCGGCCGATCCTCAACAGTGGATATTATCAAGGAAGAGGATCACGCTTCTGGATGATAAAATATCAATTATGTCCGCAAAAAACCATCGCTTCCAACCCGGCGATGGTTTTTTGTGTACTGGTCAGCCCAGTTTTTTCGTCATGATGAAGTCGGTCTGCTCATCCTCGCCCATGAAAAACGAATGCGAACCGTTATGGACGAAGCCCATCTTTTCATAAAACGCGATGGCGTTCACATTATGTTCCCAGACCCCTAGCCAGATCAGATTTTTCCCCTGAGCGCGGGCGATTTCGATCGCTTTGTCGATCAGATATTTCCCGAGTCCTCTGCGCTTGAAGGCCGGCCGGATGTAAATCCGTTCCACTTCCAATGAATCAGCGTCCATTTTTTCCGTCAGGGCTGCATCGACATTGAACTTCATGTAGCCCGCAAGTTCCTTATCATCGTACAGAAAATAGAAGGTCGAACCTTCAGCCGAAAGTTCCTCCTTCAGCTTTTCCGGATCGTAGGACTTGTCCAGGTAAGCCTGCATGTCTTCCGGCGTGTTGTGGGCCGCGAATGTGTCCGTGAACGTTTCGATGCCGACTGCTTGAAGATCCGCCAAATCTTCGCTGCTGCATTTTTTCAGTGTGATTGCCATGTATGATGCACTCCTTATCTTTGCTTCAGTAGTTTCGTTTGTTGCCTTTTTTCACATATTCCCAGTCGCCTTCGACGTTTTTCCGGACCCTTTGGAGCAGACCGATGAGAAGCGCTGATTCATCTTCCGATAGCCCCTGCAGCGCCACCCGTTCCGAGTGCTCATTTTCCCTGCTGATGTTTGGGGAGATTGCTTTGCCTTTTTCTGTCGGGAAGATCCGTTTGATCTTTCTGTTAGCGGCGTCGGCTCTCTTCTCGATGAACCCGTTCGCTTCCAGTTTTTTGATGGCGCGCGAAGCCGTCGTGCGGTCGACTTTGATCATATCCGCCAGCTTTTCCTGGATGATTCCCGGATTTTCGCAAATCCGGATGAGGTACAAGTATTGCCCCCTCGTCAGGTCGTATTCCTTGAACTCGATATTCGCGATCGAATCCAAAGCCCTGGCTATCATGCCGATTTCGCGGAGAATTTCCGCCATAAAAACACCTGCCTTCTTCAGGAAATTTAGATAAAGGATACCGTATTTTTGTTGCATTTGCAACAATGATTCAAAGAAATAGAGCGGTGGCACTCCAGATGTCGGATATTCCCAAGTTATCCGACAACGAGCGGTACATTTGCTCTCAACTTGTCGGATATTCCAAGTCATCCGACAATTATTGCCGCATTTGCTCTCCGTTTGTCGGATTCTTCCAGTTTATCCGACAACTTTCGCTATACCAGCGGATAACAAGGCACCTCGGATGAAACTGGCACACAAAAAAGAGCTGGAACAAAAGTCCCAACCCTATCCTTTCAACATCCCGTCATAATGGGCAACTTTGCCTTTCATTTGCGCCAAGGTCTCCTGCAGTCCGCGGATCCTCTTTTCAAGCAGGTCGCACTCGTCGTCCCACAGATCCCGCCTGGTTGGAACGGTATGGAGGCCTTCTCCACAAAGGCGCACATAATCGATCAACGGCTCGATCGACACCCCCGCCGACCGCACCTCCATCACGAAATCCAGCCACTTCAGATCCTCATCCGAATACTCCCGGATGCCGCCTTTGACCCGTTTCACGGGAGGAATCAGCCCAATCCGTTCATAATAACGCAAACTATCGATCGATACATGCTTCTCTTTGCTGACTTGAGCGATTTTCATCTTTATCCCCTACGCTTTCAGCTTTCTTCCGGAGCGACTTCATTCAGACAATTCAACGCCGTCAATGTCCGCGGATACCCGATGAACGGTAACAGGACCGTGAGCGTGTCCAGCAGTTTTTGCTTATCATTGCCAACGCGGAGATTGTTGCGGATATGCCCTTTCATTTGTGGCTCCGCTCCGCCCATCGAAGCCAGCATGGTAAAAATCAGCAGTTCCCGTTCCTGGATCGATAACCCGCTGCGCGTAAAGAAATCGCCGAAACAGTTATCCGCCAAAAAAGTTGCGAAATGCTTCTGGTTCTGCGGCATCGTGTCCAGCATGTTATCCACTGTGTCCCCCGCAGCTTCGCGCACGATTTCCAAACCTTTTTCAAAACGGTTTTCGACAGTTGTGGTTGATTGACCCTCCAACGGCTGCGTGATCCCTCTTTCCTCCAACACTTCATTTGCCGCATGCAGGAAATCGAACACTTTCCCCAAGCCGGCATAAGGGACGGCCTGATAGACTATCTCCTTCAGCTCTATCGGCGTGACGCCTACATTCAAAGCACCCTTCGCCATCGCTTTGAACTCGTTCACGCACTGCATGGCGATCAAAGCAGCTAACAGCACTTTCTGCCTTTCCTTCACATCCAGACTAGTGTATTGCAGCACTTCATCAAACGCGAAATTATCAAAAACTTCAATAAATTCCGGATCCTTTTCAGCCAATATCGACACGTGCCCGGGAAACAGTTCATCATGGTTCTTTTTTGCAGTTTCGCTCATTTTCATCTTCCATTCCTCCTATTTCATATTTTTGTTACCCTCAGTTTAAATCCTGAAGTGGACTCCAAGTCAACCGTTACAGCAGCCTCTGAACAATATTTTTTATTCGTCAGAAAACACTTGTCTTGGAGTGAACTCCAACAGTTACAATAGGCGTATAATAAAAACAAAACTATTGGAGGCGCTAACATGGAATATGTGAAATTAGGGAATACTGGTATGGAAGTCTCAAAACTGTGTCTGGGTTGCATGGGCTTCGGAGAACCGGAACGCGGTCGGGAAAAATGGTCGATTGGTGAAACGGAAAGCCGAGAAATCATCAAAAAAGCTTTGGACTCCGGAATCAATTTCTTCGATACTGCGAACTTGTATTCAGCCGGATCCAGCGAAGAGATCGTCGGGAAGGCTTTGAAGGATTTCGCCAACCGCGATGAAATCGTCCTGGCTTCCAAATTATATTTCCCGATGTTCGAGGGGCCGAATGCAAAAGGCTTGTCCCGCAAAAGCATCTTCGCAGAAATCGATCACTCTTTGAAAAGATTGCAGACCGATTATCTGGACCTGTACATCATCCACCGCTGGGATTACGGCACGCCTATCGAAGAAACGATGGAAGCACTGCATGACTTGGTGAAAATGGGGAAAGTGCGTTATATCGGAGCTTCTTCCATGCATGCTTGGCAATTTGCGAAAGCCCAATTCATCGCCGAAAAGAACGGCTGGACGAAATTTGTTTCCATGCAGAACCTGTACAATCTGCTTTACCGGGAAGAAGAACGCGAAATGATCCCTTTGCTGCAGGACCAAAAAGTTGCGATGACGCCTTGGAGCCCATTGGCAGGCGGGAGACTGACGAGGGATATCGGTGCCGTCACCGCCCGCACCAGCCAAGCTGCGGAGGCAAATCTGCCTACGTATATTGTGGCTTCCGACAATGAAGTAATTTCGAGGGTCCATAAATTGGCCGACGAACGCGGCATCACCCGCGGCCAAGTCGCGACTGCCTGGATGCTGAGCAAAGACTACGTCACCTCCCCGCTGATCGGCGCGACAAAAGTGAAATATCTGGATGATGCCCTTGGCGCATTCGATATCGCATTGAGCGCCGAAGAAATCAAGTATCTGGAAGAAGCATACGTCCCAAGGAATATCACGGGATACAGATAAAAACGATGAAGGCCTGCGGATGGATGACTCGAGATAGCTTAGGCTGGGGAAGCCCGTCACCTCCGTTTAGGAGTGATTCGCCGGAGGTAAAAAAACAATCCAGACACTCAGTTCCGGCTAAGGGGTGCTCCCCGGAACTCATTGAAAAAAAGACATCTGAACTCCGGCGAACACTCGCTTCGCCGGAGTTCAGATGTCCCGTGGTGAGAAGTAAACTTGCCGCACACTGCCATTCTCTTTGGGTCATTTAGCCAAATTTCTTCGGGTGAAAAATGGAATTGTGGCGATATTCTTCAGCATAATAGTTTCTCGAAGTTATCAAACTAAAAATGACAAATACTACTCTGACTGATACTAACTCGACTTTTATCAATCTCTTATGATTCTATCTTTAGATGACCTTCAATAGCCCTGATTGCCCAATCACCACCCTTAGCTTGGTACATCCGATTTGAGAGAACAATTTCATCATCTAGATAGAGAACAACAATATCATTTTCTAAGACCAGTTTAATATTTACACTTGATCGATCAGCAAAGTCAAAGGGCATTTGAGTTTGTGGATCATAGTTTCCCACCATATCTAAAGGGCGATTATAGTATGCGACTGTATTTAGTTCTGTATCAAAAATAATATTTAAATTCGATTGGTTTTCTTTACTATTAAATTGAAAGGCCCATTTTTTCGTTTGTTCATCTAAGATGACATTTCCAGAATAAAGAACGGTTTCCTCATTAGCATTAAAAGCTATTGATTGACCTTCAGAAATTATCTGATCTGTAAAAGCTATCGTATTCACCTGTTCTTTAACGCTTTCAGGTAACGTCGGTAATAGATGATCATCCTTAGCTATCAGTTCATGGACAGCAAGATTACCTGCCCAATTATAGTTTTGATTGTCACGATGTTGTTCTTTTGTTGGAATCCAACCTACTACATAAAGTTTTTCTCCATCTGTTTCTAATCTTCCCGCATAAAATCCGGAACTATCCCAATGATCTAAGTTAGCTGGTTTGACGAAAGGTCCATTGACACTATCCGCAATACGGTAATGAACGACACGTTGATCCCATTGATCCGAAAAAGCCAAATACCATTTTCCTTCAAAAAAGACTAGTGAGGAACACTCTAAATTGGAATCGTTTCCAAAATCGTTTTCAAAAAAAACACCTTGATCTTCCCATGTTATTAAATCCTTTGAAGTATATCTAGCAATAACACCTGTTCCATTTTGACGAGCTGTAACAAGCATCCAATACTCCTGAGAATCTTCTTCGTAAAACACAAAAGGATCTCTGAAATCATCTGCTTCATACTGTGTACTAGCGAAAAACGCGTGCTCTGGCTGCTTATTCCACTTGACTCCATCTTTACTGGTGGCATGCATAATTGCTTCCTTAGGTGACAACGATCCATTATGGCCGGTATAAAATGCATGATACAATCCATCTGAATCAATTATTACAGAACCCGTTCCTAAGGCTAACTCCTGATCATTATGATCATTTACAAACGGAATCACTTCACCATGATCTGTGTAATTAATAAAGTCAGTCGTCGTCATTAAACTGATCGGATGAAAACCAATTTGATCATCACGTAAGTCTTCTAAATAATAAATCATAAATTCCTTGCCATTAAAATAAGGCATTGGATCTCCTACAAAGCTCTCATTCGAGCGTGGATAAATTTGTTGGATCGTTGTTTTATTGGAAAAAAGATATGGTTTACTTACCAAGAAAAAAACTCCAATGACGGCAATGCTTAGACCAATACTTAGCCATTTTTTCAATTTAGCCCCTCCTATTACTTTTTTGGAAACGTTTCCGTTTTTAAATATAACATTTTAAAGTTAAATTGACAAGATTAATCCATTTGTTTTTGCTATAATTTTTTTTATTATATAAACTGAATGCTAGTACATACATAGCCAAAGAAAGCGCAAATTATATTATTCTCAACAAAACGAATGATGGTAATGTGAACTACTCCCACTTAGCTAATCCTTGTGGATTAACGCTTGAAGTGGGAGCTTCCTACGAACTCCTTCCTTGCCTGCGTATGTCTTTGCAACGCAGAGGGAATGAATATTGAGTAGGCTCGAAAGGTAGTACCTGCCTCATTATTTTTCTTTTACATTGTTCTTTTTTCCATGGTTAGTCTCTCCCTCGAGTGATTAGTCCCACAAGTTTAACTGGCCTTAACGAAACCGTCCAGTTTAGTGTAAACTATCCAATTTCTGTACGTCAGTACGAGTGTTTGCGTCCGACTTCCTTCAGATTACAACTCACGGTGGACACCATTGTCATTCACTAACAGTTCCTACTGCAAAGTCTGTATTGGGCTTTCACCACAAAGTTATCACCCAACGCCGGGCACACCAAAAAAAACAAGCCCAGAAAGATGGAAACCATCTCTCTGGGCTTGTTTGTGTGATACCGGCGGCCGGGGTCGAACCGGCACGCCCTCGCGGGCACTGGATTTTGAGTCCAGCGCGTCTGCCAATTCCGCCACGCCGGCATGATATGAAGAATGCAATTTTCC
>NZ_JBAWAZ010000108.1:0-8852 GCF_049589555.1 Trichococcus sp. | reverse complement strand
GGTTCAAGCTGCCGGCTCTGTTATTTGTTTTTGGAATCGATGAGAATGGTTACGGGTCCATCGTTGTTCAAACGGACAGACATGTGCGCACCGAATTTACCCGATGCCACAGAGAACCCTTCCGCTCTTAACAGCTCGTTGAACGCTTGATAAAGCGCCTCCCCCATTTCTGGAGCGGCTGCATTGGTAAAGCTTGGGCGGTTGCCTTTTTTTGTATCAGCGAACAAAGTGAACTGGGATATGGAAAGAATGGCTCCTTCCACATCCTTCAAGGAGCGGTTCATTTTGCCCTCTTCATCCTCGAAAACCCGGAGATTTGAAACTTTGCGGACGAGGTAGTGCACGTCTTCATGTGTGTCATCCTTGCCGATGCCGACCAAAAGCATAAAGCCCTCTCCTATTTCCCCGATGAGTTCATCATCAACCGCGACGGATGCTTCCGTCACTTTCTGTACCACAACACGCATATCTTTCCTCGATTCATTTTGATTAGGATGTGACCCTTCTGACAGTGTAGACGTCCGGGATGTTTTTGATTTTATCGACGATTTTGTCCAGTTGACTCAAATTTTGGATCCCGATCTTCAACGTAATGACCGCAATTTTATTGCTGTCGACTTTCCCGTTTACGCTGCTTAGATTTTTGGTCATTGTGTTCACCACATGCAAAATCTCGTTCAACAGACCTGAGCGATTGTAGCCCTCGACCGTCAATTCGGTTTCGTAATCGATATTGGATGTGCCGGTATCTTCCCATTCGACATCAATCAAGCGGTCACCGTGCTCTCCGGACACCTGAACATTCGGGCAATCTTTCCGATGGACCGAGATGCCGCGCCCTTTCGTGATGTAACCGACAATTTCATCCCCCGGGACCGGATTGCAGCAATGACTGATGCGGATGAGCAGATTGTCCACACCTTGAATGACTACGCCGCCTTCATGACGGATCTTCATTTTAGGATTATCTTTTTTTGTTTTTTGCTCGATCGTGTCCAACTGTTGTTCCGCTTTGTGTTTATCCCGCTCACGGCGAACTTTCTCGGTCAAACGGTTCGAAACGATGAACGCAGACAGTTCGCCGAAGCCGATGGCGGCATAGAGGTCATCTTCCGAATTTACATTGAAGCGATTCAACAAATCTTTGATCGCTAGTTTCGTAAGGAACTCTTTTGGCGAAAACTCCATTTCCGTCAATTGTTTTTCCAGCATATCCCGGCCTTTGATCACATGTTCATCGCGGTCCTGCAGTTTGAAGTAGCGTTTGATTTTATTTTTTGCTTTGCTTGTGGAAACCAAGTTGACCCAGTCCCTGCTTGGACCGAATGAGTTCGGGGATGTCATCACTTCGATGATATCGCCATTCTGCAGCTTGTAATTCAAAGGGACAATCTTCCCGTTGACTTTCGCCCCGATGGTTTTGTGTCCGATTTCGGTATGGATGTTATAAGCGAAATCCAAAGGACCGGCACCGGATGGCAATTCCACGACATCGCCTTTCGGAGTGAAGACATACACCTTGTCCTTGAAAATATCCTCCTTCACGCTTTCGACGAATTCGCTGGCGTTCTTGGAATCATCCTGCAGATCGATCAGATCGCGGAACCAATCGATCTGATGGGGCATTTTATCCGGATCGATTTTTTTGGTGATGCCTTCTTTGTATGCCCAGTGCGCCGCAACCCCATACTCTGCGACTTGATGCATTTCGATTGTGCGGATTTGGATTTCTACGGGTGTTCCCTGCGTCCCGATGACGGTCGTGTGCAGTGACTGATACATATTCGCTTTGGGCATGGCGATATAGTCTTTGAAGCGGCCCGGCATAGGTTTCCATTTTGTATGGATGGCCCCCAAAACGGCATAACAATCTTTGATGGAATGGACGATGACGCGGATAGCCAACAGATCGTAGATTTCCGTGAACTGTTTCTTTTGGTCCTTCATTTTTCGGTAGATGGAGTTGATATGCTTCGGTCTGCCGTAGATGTCGGCTTCAATTTCCAATTCATCGATCGAATCTTTGATTTTGTTGATCGTATCTTTGATGTACAGTTCCCGTTCATCGCGTTTGCTGTTCATCAAATGAACGATCCGGTAATATTGCTGCGGATTCAGATACCTGAGCGACGTATCCTCCAATTCCCATTTGATCCGGTTCATCCCTAAGCGGTGGGCTAAGGGTGCGTAAATTTCCAGTGTCTCATTGGATATGGTCCGTTGTTTTTCCGGTTTATGGTATTTCAGCGTGCGCATGTTGTGCAATCTGTCCGCCAGCTTCACCATGATGATCCGCAGGTCCTTCGCCATAGCCATCAACATCTTTCGATGGTTTTCGGCCTGTTGTTCCTCATGCGACTTGTATTCGATCTTCCCTAATTTCGTGACGCCATCGACTAAGATGGCTACGGTTTTGGAGAATTCCCGTTCGATATCCTCTAATGTATATTCTGTATCTTCCACAACATCATGCAAAAATCCCGTTGCAATCGTTTCTGGATCTAATTTCAAATCTGCCAATATCGCTGCGACTTGGGTCGGATGAACGAAGTACTCCTCGCCGGACTTGCGCATCTGTCCGCTATGGGCTTCCCTGGCAAAATCACACGCTTTTTGGACAAATGCCACATGGGTTTCATTCATATATTCCGCGCATAGCTGCACAACCTCTTCAGGCGAATAGGTTTTGATTTTCGGCATGTTGTCACTCCTGACTCTTAAGATTATGTATTTACTTACTGCGATTCCGTCCGCAAACGGAAAAGCTGCTGAATATATCATATTTTGCAAACAAAAAAGAAAATATATTTCCCTTTATTATACTTTAAATCGGAACGATGCGCCATCAACATTTATCCCCTGTTCACAAGCTTTAAGCACCATAAAAAAACCTTGAAGGACAGCTTCATAAAAAAGCAGTCACTCAAGGTTACTTGATTATTTAATTATTCGGATGCAAACGGAGCACCCCATGCATTTATTTGGCCGCAAGCCAACCTTCGACGATTTTCTTGCCGCTGGAAGTGCCCAAACGCGTTGCGCCGGCTGCGATGAAGGCCAATGCATCTTCATACGAGCGCACACCGCCGCTTGCTTTTACGTCCATCACAGGACCGACTGTCTTGCGCATCAGTGCGATATCCTCCAATGTTGCGCCACCTGTTGAAAAACCGGTGGATGTCTTGACAAAGTCGGCGCCTGCCTTTTGAGCCAACTGGCAAGCGATGACCTTCTCTTCATCGGTCAACAGGCACGTCTCGATGATGACCTTCAGGATTGCCTTGCCTTTGACGGCTTCGACCAAAGCTGCGATTTCATGTTCGACTGTTTGGTAATTGCCATCCTTCAAAGCTCCGATGTTGATGACCATATCGACTTCATCGGCACCGTTCTGAACCGCTTGTTTCGCTTCGAAAGTCTTCACTTCTGCTGTATTGGCGCCATGCGGAAAACCCACGACGGTGCAGACAAGCACATCCGAACCGGTCAGGAAGGCTTCTACTTTTTTGACCCAGTAGGGTTGCACGCAGACGGATTTGAAGTCATATTCCCTCGCCTCTTCGCAAAGGGCTTTGATTTCCTCCTCTGTCGCATCTTGTCTTAATAAAGTGTGATCGATATATTTGTTTAATTTTTCAACCATTTTTATCCGCTCCTTTTCTTAATTCCATTTCATAGGATACTGCCGCCAACGCATATAAAGGGGCTGTTTCAGCCCGCAAAATCCTCGGTCCCAAAGCACAGCTCTTATGGCCGGCTTGTCTGAATGCCGCCAGTTCTTCCGGCGCTAATCCGCCTTCAGGCCCAAACACAAACAACAACGAATCGCCTGGTTCAAGATTTTCCAGTGTGTTCACCAAGATGCTGCCCTCACCGGCCTTTGCATCCTCTTCATAGGCAATCAATACTTTACTGTATTTTTCCGCTTCCGCCAACAACTCTTTGAGGTTGTGGACAGGATGCACAAAAGGCTCTTTTTGGCGGTGCGATTGCTCCGCTGCCTCTTTCGCAATTTTCTGCAGGCGCTGCTGTTTTTTTGCGCTTTTGTCCGCTGTCCACTTCACAACCGCATTTTTTGCTGCGAAAGGGATGAAGGCTGCCGCGCCCAACTCTGTGCCCTTCTGTACGATATATTCCAGCTTGTCGCCCTTCGGCAAACCGCAGGCAATTGTAATCTTGACCGGAAGTTCCGTTGAGCGGTCTTCATCAGCCACCCACTTCAAACTGACCGTATTTGCGGATATGTCGATGAGTTCCGCAACGAACGAAATGCCTGAATTGTCGGCCAAATATACCTGCTCCCCCTGCTTCATGCGCATCACATGCACCATATGGTGATGGAAATCATCCGACAAAATGATCGGCTGCGTTTGATAATCTCTTGTTAGAGGCGGAATGATGTATCGTTGCATGCTTCAATCCTCCAGATTTTTAGTGCAGATCAGGCAGACCCAATCTTTCATTTGCTTTTCTTGCTCGATTTCAAAGCCATTGCTGATCAAAGCAGCGATCAGTTCCGCTTTCTTCGATTCGATGATGCCCGAAAGGATGAAATAGCCATCATCCTTAAGATTCTTGTAGGCATCGGGAAGCAACAGCAGCAGGATTTCCGCCAGGATATTCGCAACGATGATGTCCGCTTCTTGATCAGCGATCCCTACCAAAAGGTTGTTCTCTTTGACGATGACGTCCGAAGCATAAGCATTATAAGCAATGTTCTCTTTGGAGACGCGTGTTGCGATTTCATCGATATCGTAAGCATAGACTGTGTCCGCGCCCATTGCCTTGGCTGCGATGCTCAGCACGCCTGACCCGGTTCCGACATCGATCACTTTTTCGCCGCCCCGCATCACTGCTTCGAGTGCTTCGATGGACAGACGCGTGGTTGGATGCGTGCCGGTACCGAAGGCCATCCCTGGATCCAATTGAATCAACATTTCTTTTTCATCTTCAGGCGTGTATTCTTCCCAATAAGGTACGATCGTCAGAAAACGCGTCAAGCGGATCGGATGGAAATATTCCTTCCAGGAATTTTCCCAATCCTCTTCTTTCACTTGGTTGATCTGCAGCTCATTCTTCCCGATCTTCAGATCAATTTTTTCCAACTCCGCCAGCTGTTCTTTGATGAACAACACAGTGTCCTGAAAACCCGCATTGTTCGGATAATAAGCCATGATATAAACGGCATGCCCTTCTTCAGGCAACGCACGTTCCTCTTTTATCTGGCCGAAACCGTCATCCTGCAGATTGACGAAGTCCAATTCGTCATCTATCGCGACGCCTTTCGCACCGGCTTCCATCAATATATTCGATACAGCCTCAACTGCTTCGGTAGCAGTCACAACCTTCACTTCATTCCATTCCATTTACAATCACCTTTCCTATCATCAAGGATAACGATAATACGTTTCATCATATCTACCTAGTTCCTTCAGTGTTTCAATTGTCTGCATAAAATTCAGCTCATTCCAATGCAATTCGAAGCTGGAGTCTCCTTCATTATTCAGAAAATCCCTGAGTTTGCTGTTAGCTTCGCCAACCGTCAGGCGTATGTTCTTGACCACTGCTTCGGCCAATCCGCCTTGGATCCCTTTTTTCCGATCGAATGGGATGCCGGTCAAATACTCCTCCGTTTTGATTTTTGAGGATGCACGATCATAGAACAAAACGGAATCTTCAAAAACGAACCGATCTTCATGATTCGAATGGCCGAATATATCAGAAATACTGTTGTCTGGAGGATAACTGACTTCTAATAATAACACAATTTCGACTGTATGGAAGGGTTTATGCCACTCCAATCGCCATTCGCAAGGCAAGTGCTGTTCTTCCAATTCCTCGTGGATTTTATCGATCATACTTTTGTCCATTTTCTTCCTCCTCGTGCCTTCATTTCGGCAGAGCTTTACTGGCTCTGTGCCGCCTCCGGATGACGCTCTCCATCCATTGTAGCAAATAATGAGAAAAAGATATATTCCGGGCTATGCATCAGCAAATAATTAGCCGTAAACCGACCCGCGACATGCAGGGAACGATTTATAAAAGGGGCGGTTTGTGATATATTTAGGTCAGGCAAAAAGTTGGAGGGATATTTCATGACAGAACAATCAGAGATCAGACAATCCATCGATTACTTAGTGACGCGCATCGCCCGTGATTACCAGAAAACAGAATACAAAGACAGCTTGAAAGTCCAGATCCCATTCGGTCGAAGGGCTGAAATACTGTTGGCTGAGGACTATCTCACAGCGGATGAAAAAATCATTTTCGAAGACGGCATCGATCCGGCTACAAAAAGCGAACTCTTCAAAGAGGTACTGCAATCCAAAACGGATAAGGTCTTCAAGAGCTTTCTGTTGGAGATATTCGGCAAGCAGCCTGTTCTTAATGAAAATTTATCCATCACGACAACCAAATCCGGAAACAAGCACTACATCATCATCAATTTTCAAGGAGCCATGCCCTATTAGGCTTTCCAAACATTTCTGGCTGCCTCACTAACCGGCGGGGAAAATAAAAATTTAGGTTGAGTTTATGCGAAAAGCCTGATATGATGTTGATTAGAATATTTGCTTATTAATATTACGATTTTATGCTATACTGTTTAGGTAACAAGGACAACTAACGAGGTGTGCAAATATGGCAGATAAAAATCTAACAACTAAAGATATTCTGCAAAAAGAATTCAAAAGCGCTATGAGAGGCTATAACGTTGCAGAAGTCGATGAATATCTGGATATGATCATAAGAGATTATGAATCTTATCAAAAAGACCTTTCTTATCTTCAAAGCGAAAATGAACGTTTGATGAGCCGTGTGGATGAGTTGACGAAGCAAGCAGTTTTAGCTAAGCCGACCCAATCAAATGTATCATCAGTCGGCAGCGGTGTAACGAATTTTGATATTCTGAAACGCCTTTCCAACTTGGAGAAACATGTATTCGGTTCAAAACTGGATGAAACAAACGAAGAAGCAAACTAGCATCAAAAAACATTTGTAAATTTCGGGTAATTGCGGTCTCCTTTATGGAGGCTGAGGAAAGTCCATGCTCGCACAAGCTGAGATGCTTGTAGTGTTCGTGCTTAGCGAAACAATAAGCTAAGGCAATCGAGAGATTGACGGCAGAAAAAAAGGCTAAGGGCTCTGCCTATGCCTGAGTATTCTTGAAAGTGCCACAGTGACGAAGCAGACGGGGAAACCTTTCTGGTGGAACGCGGTAAACCCCTCGAGCGAGCAACCCAAACTTTGGTAGGGGCACTCTTTCCAAGGAAATGAACGAGGGAAAGAGGCAGAAATGCAGATAGATAATTACCTCCGCCATCAGAGGCCTGGCTCCGATGGCGCGACAGAACATGGCTTACAGAAATTTACAAATCAGGCTTTTTTTCTTCAAAAAGAATACGATCGAGGATGGGACAAGCTAATTTTTGTCCCATTTTTCGTGCATTATCCGGCAATTTCTAAGGCAAAACAATAAGGAGCAATAAATGAAAACATATCAATTAATGGCTACGGCCGCAAGCGGCATCGAAGCCATCACCGGCAATGAGCTGAAAAAAATGGGCTACAACGTCCAGGTCGAGAACGGCAAAGCCTACTTCTCCGGTACAGAAGCGGACATCATCACCACCAACCTGTGGCTGCGCACCGCTGACCGCATCAAAATCGTGTTCGGCAAATTCGAAGCAAAAACTTTCGATGACCTTTTCGAACAAACAAAAGCTTTGCCATGGGAACAAATCCTTCCGATGGATGCGGAATTTCCTGTTTCCGGCAAATCGCAAAAATCGACTTTGTACAGTGTCCCTGATTGCCAAGCGATCGTCAAAAAGGCCATCGTCAACCGTCTGAGCGAATATTACCACCGCCGTACCCGTTTGCCTGAATCCGGCGCACTCTATCCGATCGAAGTGGCCATCAACAAAGATGAAGTGATCCTGACGATCGACACGAGCGGTTCCAGCCTTTTCAAACGCGGTTACCGTTCCGAAAAAGGCGGCGCACCCTTGAAGGAAAATATGGCAGCCGCTTTGGTGATGTTGACGAATTGGTTCCCTGACCGTCCCTTCTATGACCCGACTTGCGGTTCCGGCACGATTCCGATCGAAGCGGCTCTGATCGGCCTGAATATCGCTCCTGGATTGAAGCGCTCCTTCCCTTCCGAAGAATGGAACATTTTTGAAGAAGGTTTATGGGATCGCATCCGCAATGAAGCAAAAGCTGCCGCGAACTTCGATGTGAAGTTGGACATCGGCGGTTCGGACATCGATCCGCACGTGATTGCCATAGCGAAGAGCAATGCCGAAAAAGCAGGTGTTGCGGATTATGTCTCTTTCAAACAATTGGCTTTGGCCGACTTCACGACTACCAAGGAATACGGCACGATCGTCTGCAACCCGCCATACGGCGAGCGACTTTCCGATCAGGAAGAGATCGAGATACTCTACAAAGAGATGGGCCAAGTTTTCCGTCCATTGAAGACATGGAGCAAATACATCCTGACGAGCGAATTGCTTTTTGAAGAATTCTACGGCGAAAGAGCCACGAAAAAACGCAAACTCTACAACGGCAGATTGCGTACCGATTTCTTCCAATATTGGGGAACGCGCCCGCCAAGAATCAAAAAAGAGCTTGATACCAGCGAAACCAAATAAAAATAATTTTTCCAAATAAATAAAAGCAGTCTGAACGCCCCGCATCAGCGAGGGAGTTCAGACTGCTTTTTTGGGGATAGTGTACTTTTTTTGTGAACAGCACCCAGTTGATTAAGGTCTGATCAGCACTTTCAACGCTTCTCGATTGTCCATGGCTCTGTAGCCATCAGGAACACCGTCCAGGTCGACTGTCACGTC
>NZ_JBAWAZ010000107.1:0-5211 GCF_049589555.1 Trichococcus sp. | reverse complement strand
GTCATTTCATGTATAGTATAGCACCATCGCGTGAAAACGTCATCTAATAACTGAACATTTTTATATCAACTGATTGGAATTTGTATAAATTTCAATGAATTCTATGTAGGATGTTTGTTTCAGCTTTCAGTTAATTGCACAATTTCCAGTATTTGGCAGCCGAACTGGTCAGGTGCATAGGCTTTCTTGCTTTGTTTTGTGAGCAATATGGTAAAATGGACTTAGAATTGTAAGGGATTACGGTCCGGAGGTGCAAGAGATGAAAGGTGATTACGACCTGTTTTTTGAGTATTATTACGCGATTCATGACTATGTACTGGCTGACAAAGTCGCGGTGACAGAGCACACGTTGCATGATTTCCTGCATACGCAACAATATTATCGATTGTCCCATGAAGTGCAACGTTTTGCGAAACGGTTTGCCGAAGAAGACATCTCTGTGGGCCGGCTGTTGCTGAACGAACAGGAAGCGCATGAGTGGTACCTCTTCTACTACAAACAGAATTTTCCGGCAGGATATCCTTTCAATCATGCGAATGAGGAGTTTATGGAAGGGGAATATGAGTTGAAGGACTTTTCGCCGATAATCGGTCCTCTTGGGCACCAGCCCTTGCATACGGGGATTTTGCGTAAAAGGATGAATGAAGATTATTTTATTTTCCCTTATTTCAAGAATCAAGCGAAGTTATCACACCTCATTCTCAGGCCTATTGTAAACAAATTAATGACAGAAAACAAATATAATGTCAGGAAGTCGATTGAACTCGTTCAGCTGTTTGAAGCTGAAGCAATCGGATCAGGTTGGGAGCGCAACAGAATCAAGGCGCAGATGGAAGACGTGTTGCGGCAACAGTTACACTTCCGCGTCAGTTATTCTGACATAAAAAAACTGTGGCTGCAGATGATTTTCATCAGCTTCCGTTACGAAAAGGATGAGACGAGCTATATCCAGTGGGAGCGTCATGATTATGCAGATACCGTCCGGAAATTGGAAAATTTTGCCGCGGTTTTGGATGGTAATCCGGATATTCAGCTGACGGCTGAAGAAGGCGCGTTGCTGAAATGGGTCCGTTTCGTCGTTTTTCGCTCCCGTGGAATGCATGACAGGGCGAAGGAAGAGGCGCACAAGCTGTTGGAACGCGAAGAATTGGTGGTGGGGGCAAGCCGCCAACCGTTGTACACCAAGTTGGACATTGTGCCCGTCAATGATACTTACAAGGATTTAGTAGTCCGCAAACTGTCGATCGATTTTCGGGATATTTTGGTTTCCTATTTGTTGGACAGGTACATAACCGACCGGAAATATGAAGCGGCTTTTTTCCTGCTGCAGCAATCCGATCCTTATTTCAAACAATTCATCCCTCGTTATTACCGCAGTGCAAACCGCAATAAATGGATGTCGGGGGAGGGCGAAGTTTCCACCGAGCAGCTTTTTCGGGAGCAGTTCCAACGGGTGCGGATTGTCCTCGGGGATCATTGGGTCGATGCATTGCATAAAGAGATTGAGGAAGAAACGAAGGCAGGGGTTACCCTGAAGAAGGATGCGTTTGATTGGTTGTTGCGGTACTTATACAATGTGATGAGCATTTTCCATGAAATGCAAGAAAGCGAATTGGCCGAACAGATGAACGCCTTTTATGCGCAGATTCGGCTTGCGGAGTAAATAAAAAGAAGCAGCCGACAAAATCCGGCTGCTTCTTTTGGTTTCTCGTAGTGCTCGATTTCTAAACGGGATTCATCGTATCCTGTAGTTGAGTTCTGAATCCTAGAGTTCTCCGCCTAACGCTGTTCAGGCCCACTCAGCCAAAAGCGGGCTGCTTGGTCCTGAACCTCGTTAGTGCTCAAACTCTGAGCTCAGGATTCATCACATCCTGATTTTAATCGTGGCGGAGAGCTTCTACTGGGTCGAGGCGGGCTGCTTTTTGGGCAGGCATCAGGCCAGCTACCATGCTGATGATCACGCTGGTGACGATGCCGAATACCGCAAACGCCGGCGTCATATTCAGGATGGCTGTATCAAACAGATTCTCCACAACAATGTTTCCAACAACGGTGATGAGGTAGGCGATGCCTACGCCCAGCAATCCGCTGAACAGACCGATCAGGAAGGACTCAGAAACGAAGATGCGGCGGATATCTTTCTTCCGGCCACCGATCGCTTTGATGACGCCGATTTCTTGCGTGCGTTCCACAACACTGATGTAGAGCACCGTCAAAATCATGATGGCGGATACGAACAAGGAGATGCCGGCAACCCCGGAAAGAATGTAAGTGAAGATATCCAGCATCTGGGTGAACGTGGAAGCCAGGGCATCCGCTGATGAACCGCGGTAACCTAGAGCGGCTACTTCGTCTTTGATGGATTGGGTATTTTTAGGATCGTCGGATACCAAGTAGACAACATTTGGCTCCACTTCCATATTGTTCTCTGCTGTCAATGTTTCAAAGGAATCAGCCGACATATATACAGACTCGAATGCGCCGATGGCTTGTCCGGCCGTGTAAATGCCGCTGATGATGTAATTTTTTTCCAACGACTCACCGTCTATGGTAACGTCCAGGGTCACTTCTTTTCCGATGGCTTCTTCCGGAGTAGCGCCCATCTGATTGGCGATGCCTTCTGTGACCAGGATTTCGCCTTCTTCGGGAAATGCACCATGCAGGATGTTGGAATCGGTCATACCTGAGGTTGTTCCGAAAGTCATGAAGGAGTATTTATTCTCCTCAAAGATGACGTTATCGCTTCCGATCGTAAAGGAAGTATAGGCCAGATTGACTTCGGCGACATGCGGAATATTCCGCAATTCCTCAATGTTTTCTGCTTCGAACGGATCGGACTGCGTTACGCCCGCAGGAGGACCCGATGGCGTGGAGCCGGCAGGTATCTCAGCCCCGGTGGGAGTCGTGATCATCATGGATGAATCGGTGTTTTCGCTGTTGTTGGTTTCGATGACGACGGGCATTTGGACCTCACTGACCAGTGGGTTGACATTGGCGTTCATCGTTTCGGTCAAATAATCATTGACGCCTTCGCCTAGGGACAGCATCACGATGATACTCATGATGCCGATGCTGCCGCCGAGAGCGATCAGGATGTTCCGGGCCAACTTTTCCTTCATATTAAGAAGGGCTAAGCGGATTGCTGCAAGAAAAGTGAGATTTTTGCTCTTGCTTTTCTGCTGCAGTTCATACGCGTTGTCGTGCAAGGCGATCTCGCCTTGACGGATATCGCCGATGATTTTTCCGTCATCGATTGTGACAACGCGCGTGGAGCGGGCCGCTACTTTCTCCGAGTGGGTGACCATGATGACAAGTTTGCCGGTTTTGGCGATGTCCTGGATGATGTCCAAAACCTGGTCCGTCGTCTGTGAGTCCAAGGCTCCGGTAGGTTCATCGGCAATGATGATGTCCGGGTCGTTGACCAACGCGCGGGCGATGGCCACACGCTGCTTTTGCCCGCCTGATAACTGGCTGGGTTTCTTTTTGTATTGGTCGTCAAGGCCGAGTTGCTTCAGGACTTCTCTCGCCCTTGCGACCCGCGTTTTTTTGTCGACGTTCGAAAGCGTCATCGCCAACGTGACGTTATCCAGCACGCTGAGGTGGGAAACAAGATTGAAACTCTGGAAAACGAAGCCAATCTTTTCTTTGTGATAATTCACGAAATCTTTTTCCTTGAACGTGCTCATGTTTTGGCCGTCAATGGTTATTTCGCCTGAGAACTGGCTGTCCAGACCGCCCAACAGATTCATCAAGGTTGATTTACCGCTGCCTGACTCGCCGACGATTGAGACCAATTCGCCTTTATCCAAGGAAAGGTTGACGTCCTTGAGTGCCTGGAAATCTTCCGATCCGCTGATTGGGTAAAATTTATTCAGATTTTTTAGTTCCACAAAAGCCATAGTGATGGTATGCCTCCTTATTATTTAAAAAGAAATGACGTTGAGTGAGTATTTACTCACTGCGCGATTAGTCAAGTATAGCGATTCGGGAACGGGCTGTCAATGCTATTGCTTATCGGGTTTGAGGCCTTTGACGATCTGTTGGGTCAAATAAGCGATTTCGGCTTCTTTGTCGCGCGTTGTATCCGTGAAAAGGACGTAATGGGTCAGGTGATTGCCGAACAGGATGCTCATGATGAATTGCCAAATGACGGGATTCGGCCAATCGACGATCTCGTTTTTTTCTTTGTAGCCGTCGAGGATTGCGTAAATGCCTTCAATCAAGTCCTTTGGGATCATGGTGATGAATTCTTTGTACCGCTGTTTGTCGTACATCATTTCGCTGATGAAAATTTTTCCGGATTGGAAATGCTCTTCCGGCATCATAACGTCCTTGCGCACAATGAATTCCACGAACCGCTCAAATGGCGCGTTCTCTGCAGAGTTGCGGAACTGCTGCACTTGGGCGAGCGCTTCCGTTGAGATGATATCGCGCAGAATCGGGAAAATCGTAGCGTAAAGCAAATTTTCCTTCGTCCCGAAGTGCTTGTAGATTGTCCCTTCAGCAACATTGGCTGCTTTGGCGATGTCCTTTGTGCTAGTGTTGGAAAATCCTTTCGTCGAGAACAGTACTACGCAAGCATCCAGAATATCCTGCATCTTGGGCGATAAGCCCTCTTTACTGCGAATTTTTTGTTTTAAAGCTTCCACAAACTTTTCCATTTAACGTATGCTCCTCTTGGTGATGTTGCTTCCATAGTACTCGGACGGACGGATTATTGCAAGCCGTCATCAGGACAAGGCCTCTTTCGCGAAATACTTATGATAAATCGCCGAAAAGGTGCTAAGATGAAAGTATGATGAGAACTGGAGGGGAAAAGATGCACAAAAATAAATTGGTTGTGGTGGGTGTGGGTCACGTGGGTTCCTATGTGTTGGCTGACGCAATGAAATTGAGATTATTTGCGGAAATCGCGACAATCGATATTCTGAAGGATGTTGCCCATGGGGAAGCCTTGGATCAGGCGCATGCGACCGCGTTGACCTATATGTCCAATGTGGACGTACATGCCGGGAATTACGCCGATTGCGCGGATGCGGACGTCATCATCATCGCTGCCGGGCCGAGTGTCCTGAAGGATGATAATAATCCGAACGCCATCCCGGATCGCGCTTCCTTGACCGGGAAAAATGCGGCGGTCATCCGGGAAGTGATGGCGGGAATCACCAAATATACAAAAGAGGCCATCATCATTCTGATCACGAATCCATT
>NZ_JBAWAZ010000106.1:0-4051 GCF_049589555.1 Trichococcus sp. | reverse complement strand
GCATATACTGTGGGAAAGGACAGGCACACAGGCCTGTCGATCAGCTTACTGCAAACGCTGCGAAACCAAGTACAGTTAGGAGCACTCCGATGCAAGGCATTAGCGAGATTCAAAAAGACCTATCATCCTATACATTGAAGAACCTTGCTATATTTGCGATGTTCTTCGATCATATCTTTGCAGTATTTGTGCCGCAGGACAGCCTTGAAGGCGTGGTGTTGCGGATTGCAGGGCGGATCGCCGCCCCAATCATGTGCTATATGATTGCGGAAGGCTATCATTACACATCCAATCTGAAAAAATATATCGTGCGGTTAGTGCTGTTTGCAGCAGTTTCGCATTTTCCGTATGTCTGGTATTTCGGCCTGCCGTGGTGGCAGGCAACGAGCGTCATCTGGGGATTGGCGCTGGGATTGATCGCATTGGCGGCGGCCAAACGGGAGGACTGGTCCCTTCCGCTTAAGGCAACAGTCGTTTTGGCATGCTGTCTGTTGGCGGTCCCGGCTGATTGGAACTACGTAGCGGTCTTGTGGATCCTGTTTTTTGGATTGTTCAGGGGACAAACCGAAAAACAGCTGCTGAGCTTTGCAATCATAGGGATTCTGCTCCACATCATCCCTTCCATCAGCGAAATCGGCTGGACGCAATCTTACCAAATCGGTATTTTTCTGGCTGTGCCGCTGTTGCTGTTCTACAAAGGCCGTCAAGGCAAGAAATCCAATGTGATGAAATGGGGCTTCTATGCTTTCTATCCGTTCCATCTGTTGCTGTTGGAACTAGTAAAAATGATCGTATCCGCTTAATGGAGGTCTGAATATAAATGAGAATCAACAAAAATTGGCGCCGCGCTTTCATCGGCATCCTGACGGGTGCGGTGCTGTCCGCTTGCTCCGGCTCGGATGACCAGACGGAAACGGACGAGTCTGAGGCCAATTCGGCTGTCGAAGCGGTGACTTCAGAAGAAGCGGCTTCGAGTGAAACCTCGAATGAAGAGGAAACAGCGGTAGTCCAGCCGGAAGAGCCGGAGCTGTTGGTGTATGAAGGGGATCTGGAACTTCCTGTCAAAGGGGCGACTGGCTATGCTTCAGTCCGGATGGATCTGAAGGCGACGGCCGATGCTGGGTCCGAGACACTTTCGGCCTTGGAAGCGGGAACCGCTTTTGAGGTGGTGGAGGAAGTGGGCGATTGGTGGTATGTCCAGACCGAAACGGAGTCAGGCTGGGTGCAACATCTTTATTGCTTCATCAACCTTCCGGACGTGATCCCTTCCATCATCTACGACAATACCAACACGTACGCATCCAAGTTCGTTTCTTCCGGAAAAGCAATCCCTGGCATAACAGGAGTGGCGCTTTATGACGGGAAAGCATACAATATGCGCCTGGGTAAAGTGTCCGATATCGTGCCGGTGCTTTACAGCATGTCAAAGAAAATTTATTTAGCGCAAAAAGCCGCCTTGGCGGAAGGGAATTCCTTGGTCATCTATGAGGGGTATCGTCCATTTTCCGTCCAGAAGATGACGGTGGATGCTTTGACGAATTTGGCTGCAGCCGATCCGGAAGTGATGGCAGGAATCAACACATATCCTTGGGACACCAACTGGTTCATCGCGACAAATGTTTCGAATCATCAGATGGGCTATGCCATCGATGTCACGTTGGCGAAAATAACGGAACAGCAGGAAATCGTCATCGGCGACTATGCTGCGACCGCCATAACAGGCTACACGGAGTATACGATGCCGACAACCATCCATGAATTGAGCATGGCTTCGGCTACGTTCACCGGACCGGTCAAATCCAGCTCGCCGACAGCGTGGCTCCAAGCCACCTTGGCGGATACGATGAATGAGGCAGCCATCCTGCTGCAGCGCTACAGCACTGAAGCCGGCCTTACCCCGTTGGCCTCGGAATGGTGGCATTTCAATGATCTCGATGCGCGTTACTCCACCGAGGGAAACAGCAGCAAAGGCGAATATTTTTTGGATGCAACGATGAGCGAAGCCCCGGAAGCGGCCGAATGATGAATAGGCAATGACCGAAATGAACACAAAAAGAGGCACTATCGAATTTTTTCGATCGTGCCTCTTTACTTACTATTATGTGCTGAATCTTGATGGTCCCTACTGGGATTGAACCAGCGACCCCTACCATGTCAAGGTAGTGCTCTCCCGCTGAGCTAAGGAACCGTTAAACAGATGAATCACCTGCTCGTATATTTGATTATAACATATTTGCGCGAGAAGTGAAGAGGGAAATTAAAAAAATGAGGAACGAATAAGGCATGCATTCCATCAGACAACAAGGTATACTGGAAAAGGATAATTGAAAAGGAAAATTTGGAGGCATAATATGGACAACAATGATATATTGATCCGCTTGCGCTATGCGCTGGACATCAAAGATGCGGATATGGTGGAAGTGTTCCGCTTGGGCGGACTTGAATTGACGAAGGAAGCAGTACAAAAGATGTTGCTGAAATCGAAAAAAGATGAAGCAACAGATACTGCCGGGGCTACAGCCCCATCGGAAGACGATCAACTGGCTTGCGACAATGCGACACTGGAATCGTTCTTGAACGGACTAATCACTTCCCAACGCGGCAAACCGCAAGCGAAGCCCGGCGAAACGGAACTAAAGCCGGAATTTGTGCTGAACAACGGGAACGTCAACAATCTGCTGCTGAAGAAAGTCAAAATCGCGCTGACTTTGACAAACGAAGACATGCTTGAAATCCTGGAATCGGCTGGAGTCACCGTGTCAAAAAGCGAACTGAGCGCGGTCCTGCGCAAAGAAGGTCACCGCAATTACAAGCCTTGCGGCGACCGCTATGCACGGAATTTCCTGAAAGGGTTGGCGCTGCGCTACAGAGGATAAGCTGGAATTGAATTTATGTTGAAATAAACCGCCAAAATAGTTTGGCGGTTTATTTTAGTTCAAACCACAAATAAGAGGCTATTTCATTTCGAAATAGCCCCTTTCTTCTTATTTTGAATACAATAGAAAAGCTTTCGGCACCGGAGCGCTGAAGCGGACGAGCTCGCCGGTCGCAGGATGGATGAATGCGAGTGTGGAAGCGTGCAGCCCCAAACGTTTCATCGGATTTGTGCGGGCACCGTACTTCTTGTCCCCGGCAACTGGGTGGCCCAAAGATTCCATATGGACGCGGATCTGATTCTTCCGTCCGGTCTCCAACTGAACTTCCAGGAGCGAGTATTCCTTGTTGGCGCGGATCTTCCGATAATGGGTCACGGCATGCTTGCCGCCGTTGTCTTTCGGACTGGAATGGACTTTCATCGCTTTGCTCTCGGTCAGCCAAGAGGAGATGGTACCTACATCATTCTTGATTTCGCCCTCGACCAGAGCGGTATAGATGCGTTCTTTGACGAGTTCCTTCCAATCATTTTGCAGCTTCTCTTTCAGTTCTTCGGATTTTGCGAAAAGCATGACGCCGGATGTATCCCTGTCCAGACGATGTACGACAAAAATCCGGTTCGCTTTGTTGTCTTCTTTGACGTAGTGGCTCAATTGGCGGTAAGCGGTCGGTTCCTTTGGATCGTCCGTTGCCATCGACAACAGGCCTGCATCCTTATTGATCACGATGATCGATTCGTCCTCAAACAGGATCTTGAGGCCTGAAAGGGAAGTTTTTTTGAGGGCTTCCTTGTTTGCCAAAATGCCGACAGTCTGTCCGGGTTCCAAGGGATGATTGTGTTTGGTGATGGACTTGCCGTCGACCGTCACTTGTCCGCGGGTAAGGATCGATTTGACCGAATTGCGGCTTTGCTTGCTGAGGATCTGCAGCAAAAAGGACAACAATTCGCTTGGTTCGGTCACAGGATATTGCGTAACCCCTTTGGTGGACGGGCTTTTTTGGGGTTCTCTCGCCTTGTCCTGACGATTGCGTTTATTGTTGATTGGTTTCTTTTGGTTTGTTTTTTTCATATCGTTCGCTCCTGACTCTGTTCGCCGCCTGATTGTAGCGGTCGTCTCTTCTGAAGTATAACAGAAAACCGGGCATCCATCTCGCATAATCAGGACAAAAACGCAGC